>CAMKAR010000181.1 GCA_946410535.1 uncultured Bacteroidales bacterium | reverse complement strand
GCCATGGCGGCAGCGGCTCCCAGTCCGTCGTCGGCGCCGAGGGTGGTGCCGTTGGCTTTCACCCAACCGTTCTCGATACGGGTTTCAATCGGGTCGTTTTCGAAATCGTGCACCTTGTCGGCGTTCTTTTGCGGCACCATGTCAAGGTGGGCTTGCAGGATGACGCCTTTGCGGTTTTCCATGCCGGGCGTGGCGGGTTTGCGGATGATGACGTTGCCGCAGTCGTCGACCATGGTCTCAAGGCCGTGGCCTTCGCCCCATTGCTTCATGAAGGCGATTACCTTGGCTTCTTTCTTCGAAGGGCGCGGAATCTGCGTCAGGCTGTAGAAGTTGCTGAACACGCCTTTCGGTTCCAAATCTTTGATAGTGCTCATTGTGTTGATTGTTTATTGTTTAACTGTTTGATTGTTTAACTGTTTCCATTCGCTTTCGTTGGTTGTTGGAGCTTGCCTGCTGCCTTTTCAACGGTTCAACAATTCAACCTCCAACACTTCAACAGAAATTAGTCGGCTAAAATACAACTTTTTTCCTTTGGTTTCCCTTACTACTGTGTTTTTTCTATTGTTGATGGCTCACAACAACCCTGTTTTGCTGTATGAAGCCATTCTTGTCGGTTGATTTCAACAGATAAACGCCTTGCGAAAGGTGTCCCAAGTGCGCCTTGTTTCCTTTGAAGCTCATAACTTGCTGGCCAAGGGCGTCGAAAACCTTTGTTTCGGTGGCTTCGATTCCTTCCAACGTGAGGAAACCGTTGGTGGTATTGGGATAGACCGTCAGGTTTGTGGCTGTGTCTTCATCGGTGCCAAGCATGTCGGTGATTTCGATGATGATTTCTTTGCGGGCATCGTCGAGGTTGACAATGAGTGTATCTCGTCCTGTTTCAAGCAGTTGCGCGATATTTTCGAAAAAACTAACCTTGCCAGTGGCACTTTCCCATGAGAGACCGTAAAAGTCGTTGAAGATGTGAAAGTCGTCACGCACGTTATCGAAACGGTCGTAGTCCAATTCGTTGACATAGCGCAATCTTGCAGGAGCGGCGGCCACGAAGCGAGTTTCATTGTAATGAACCCAGCTGTCGGGGGTGGGGTAGTTGTCTTCGTAGAAGTTCCAGCCAAATGTTTCGTTGCCGTAGGTCCAAGTATGCCCTAATTCCTCGGTCATATTGAATCCGAGAAGCTCATGGGTGAAACGAGGCTCAACCACTCCTTCCACGTCGTTGCCGGGCGTAACGCCGGTTTTTTCGGTCATCTGACGGTCGTAGTAGCAGTTGCTGGCATGGCTGGGCTGTCCGTTTTCGGTCCATAGACGACCGATGACGGCCTTGATGTTAGGACCGTAGCAGCCACCGACATTCAGCAAATCGGATGTTGTGTTCTCAGAGTCGTAATTGGTCACGAAGCCAACGACGCCACCTGAGTATCCGCTTGTGGCATAGATGTTTCCGGCATTGATGTTGTGGGCGATTTCTGCATTGGCACTATAGCCGACGATGCCTCCGGTGGAGGTGGTGCCGCTTATGTTTCCCGTATTGATACATGATATAATGGTGCCGTAGAAGTCGCCGACGATGCCTCCGATGAAGTCTTGGTTGGAGGTGATGTTGCCTGCGTTGGAGCAGTTCACAATTGCGCCCCAGCTTGCGCCAGCGATGCCGCCACAATAATAATAGGTGACATTCACGTCGCTATAGTTGTGGCAGTTGAAGATTTCCGAGCCTTCACCTGCGGCACCAACGAAAGCACCTGTATATTGCACCCCGGTGATGCGGCTGTCTTTGATGCTCAGGTTGCTGATTGTGGCGCCTGCTCCAATGACCGAGAACAACCCTTGGTTGGAGTTGTTGGTGCTGAAGTCGGTGGTGAGATGGGTGATGGTGTTGTTGCCACCATCGAAGTGGCCAAAAAAGATTTTCTCCCCAGGGATAGAAATGGGCATCCAAGGCGTATAGTCGCTGAGGTCAATGTCTTTGTCCATCAGGAAATATTGGTCGGCATAGCCTGGATTGCCATTGGGGAAAATGGTACCAGTGGCTTCGGTGCCACTGTTGACACGGGTCGCGATTTCGGCTAACTCCTCTGCCGAGGCGACAATGTAAGGGTCTTCATAAGTCCCGGTGCCGCCACTTCGGGCTGGTAGGGTGTTCACTTTCAAGTCGCCTGAAGGCCGCATGGCATTAAGGGTAGCCCCGATATTGGGCGTGGCAAAATCGTATCCGATGCGGGATTGCATTTGCGCATAAGCGGCAATTCCACTCATTGTGAGTGCTACGAGAATGGTAAAAGTTCTTTTCATGGCTGTAAGTTTTGTAGGTCGTTACGTTTTTTACGCTTGCAATATTACATATTTTTTCTTTATGGCAAAATGAAGTCGTTTTTTTTGACTCCACGTTTTTGCCATAAGGCACAGATTTGTTTTTTTGTGGGCCAACCGATACATTTTTGCCAAACTCTTTCGCTGTTTCCCCGAAATGTTGTACTTTTGCCCAATAATAAAAACGAGTGTTCCGCGTTTGCAAATGAGAGAATTTACGCCTATGAGAAGATATATCCTGATCATCATGTCGGCACTTTTCATCTTCATGAGTTCCGACCTTTACGCACAAAGAAGAAACCCAGCCAAGAACGCCGACCTTGCCTTTGGACGCAAGCAATACACCGAGGCCGCCGACCGTTACAAGAAAGCCTATCGCAAGGTGCGTCGCAACAAGGACGAGCGCGACCGCATCAGTTTCCAAATGGCTGAATGCTACCGTCTTATCGGCCTTACCAAACGTGCTGAGCCTTACTACAAGCGTCTGCTGAAGACCGAGTATCCCAACACGCATCCCGAACTTTATCTCTATCTTGCCGAGACTTACAAGACAAACGAGAAGTTCAACGATGCCATCGAGATGTATGAAATCTATTCCCAGCGAATGCCCGACGACCCGCGAGGACCGCTTGGCGTGGAGACCACCAAAATGATCGCGGAATGGATGGAAAACCCGTCGAAATACGAGCTGACGGAACTGAAAAAGGTGAATTCCACCAAGGATTCCGACTACTGCGCCACATGGCTCAACAACAACTACAACGAAATCATCTTCACCTCAACCCGCGATGCCGCCACAGGTAAGGAAAAAGACGGCATCACAGGGCAGGAGTTTGCCGACCTCTTCACTTCGAAACAAGACCGCAAAGGCGACTGGAGCACGCCAGTGCTCGCTGACGAGGCCGAAAACGTCAACACCAAAGCCAGCGAGGGAACGCCTTTCATGAACGACCGTTTCACCAAGATGTATTTCACCCGCTGCCAAAACAACGCCCACCGCAAAAGCGGCTGCCAAATCATGGTGGCCGGAAAGAGTGGGGGTGCCTTCTCGGAAGCACGCCCTGTTGAAATCGCCGGTGTCGACACCCTGGATATCGTTGGTCATCCCACTCTTTCGCGCGACGAACTTATCATTTATTTCGCTGCCGAACGCAAAGGCGGATTTGGTGGCAACGACATCTGGGTGGCCATGCGCGACAATGCCACAGAGCCTTTCAAACACCCCTTCAACCTTGGCGAGCGCATCAACACGCCCGGCAACGAGGTGTTCCCCTTCCTCAGATACGACACCGTATTATATTTTGCCTCTGACGGTCACGGCGGCATGGGCGGTCTCGACATCTTCGTCAGTTCAATGGATACCAGCGGACAATGGGGTGAACCGCGCAACCTGAAATACCCCATCAACTCGACGGGCGACGACTTCGGTATCGTCTTCCATCCCACTGAAGAACGAGGTTTCATCTCCTCCAACCGTGGCAATAGCCGTGCGTTGGACAACATCTACTACTTTGAGGAACCACCTATCTTGTTCACCTTCTCAGGCACCGTCAAAGACGCCAAGACGAAGCAATTTGTCAGCAACGCCCAAGTGCGCATGGTGGGCAGCGACGGCTCGAACAACATGACCCGCACCAACGATAAGGGTTACTTCAACTTCAGCGAGAGCCAGATGAACAAGAACACGACCTACGACATTACCATCGACAAGGACAACTACTTCACACTCAGCGCACAAGAAACCACCATTGGACTTGAGTTCAGCAAGGACTTCGAGAAAGAATACGACATCGAACCCATCCCGCAAGAACCCATCATGCTGCCCGACATCCTCTACGATTTGGGCAAATGGGACCTCAAGCCCCAATTTGAGGACTCACTGCAAGGCCTGATCGAAACCCTGCAAATCAACCCGACCATCACCATCGAGTTGGCTTCGCACACCGATGCCCGCGACACCGACGAGCACAACGACATCCTGTCGCAGAAACGTGCCCAAAGCGTCGTCGACTACCTCATCATCCGTGGCATCGACCCGCTCCGCCTGACCGCCAAGGGCTATGGCGAGCGTGTGCCGCGCACCATCCAGAAAGACATGACCGTGAAGGGCTACACCTTCAAGGCTGGAACGAGACTCACCGAAGACTTCATCAACAAGCTGCCTAACAACGATGTGAAAGAGGCTGCCCACCAGATGAACCGCCGCACAGAGTTCCGCATCCTGAGCAAGGATTTCGTGCCACGTGAGCACATCAACGAAGGCGGCACCGTCAACATCGCGATCAACCCGCAAGAAGAACAAACTGAGCAATTTACCGTCAACAATAAAGGTTACTTCAATTTCTTCGCCCGCGTGGACGGCTACAACGAGCCTTTCACCTATAGCCAGAATGCCGACTTCTGCGTCTCGGAGAGCCGTGCCTTGGAGCTGCTGAAAGACGGTCGCATCACCGCTGACGACTTCAAGGGAGACGTCGACAAGATACTCACCACAGGTGGCATCGCCAACGACGCCATCTTCGTCATCAAGGAAGTGCGCATCGCCGGCCGCTCGCTCTACAACGTGGAATGCAAAGTGGTGAGCCGCATGGTCGAGCAATGGGTCATCGGACAGAAGAACATGAAGCAACTCGGCAACTTCGAGT
>CAMKAR010000180.1 GCA_946410535.1 uncultured Bacteroidales bacterium | reverse complement strand
CTTCCACGACGAAGGCCTTCGACGAGGCCACGAGATTGGAACACAGCAAATGCCCGCCATCGCGCAAAGCCTTGACAATCGCGCCGATGTGGGCATCATTCTTATAGGGTTGGTTTGAAATGCTTGCCACGATTCGATAAAATTATGGCTGCAAAGGTACGAAATTATTCTATCACAATCTTCTGCGTCCTCACGTTGTCGCCATTGATGAGGCGAAGGACATAGACGCCAGGCGCCATCCCCGTTGTAGGGACACACCGCGTGTGTTCGCCAACGGAAGCGACGACGCGCCCCGTCACGTCCACCACCTGTAGGGACGCATCGCATGCGTCCGCCACAATGCGGATTTCGCCATTGGCATAATATGCAAACGGTTGGTCGTCCGCAGACGGGCCGTCTGTTGGCTCAGCAAACACCAGTTTGAACCGCGAAGCGTAATCCGATGTCTTGGCCTCGAAGGTGTAGGTTGGCATAGCCAAAACATCAACCTCCTCGCCCGTCATATTATCAATCAGGTGCAGATAATCCAAATCGAGGTTCTCGACTTCAAAAGCGAGCGTGTAGGTGCCGTTTTTGGCAGCTTTGAAGTTGAGGGGCAGCTCGCTTATGCCGTCGGCGTAGGCCACGGCGTAGTCGTGCCCGCCATGCCAGAGGCCGAGTTGGGCATGGTCGTCGTTGAGGCTGAATTTCTCCATGTTGGTGCCTTGGCCGAGGCGCACACGGGCGCGGTCCAAGGTCGTTGGGCTACCGTCTCTCGTTGCCAGTGCATTGGTCGTCACGAGAATGTCGATGCTGCTCGACGATGGTCCGGCACTCGTTGTTGCCTTAGTGAACGTCACAGCATCGTTTTCGTCCGTGGCCTTCACGAAAACGCCTTCGCCGGGCGCGATTTGTCGACCTTCTTCTGCCAAGACCACCCTGTTCGTCGTGTTGTCGATGATATAGAAGTCCTTGTCGACGGTGGCATTGCAGGCGAAGGGGTTGCCCACGAGGTTGAAACCGTTTAGCGAGCTTGCGCTGTGGCTCAGGCCGTTGATGGTGACGGAGTTGTTGCTCGGGGTCAGCGTGCCTGTGAATTGCAGCGTCGTGCCGTTGGTCGCTTCGTTGGCGTAGAGGTAGCCTTTTTGTGGCAGTAAGCTGAAATCGCTGCTTTCGTAATTCATCCAGTAGTGCGTCGGCTCGTCATAGTAATATAGGTCGTATGTTCCATTGAGGAAGCCATTGTCGGCAGTGGGTGTGACATCTTCAGTGACGGGCGAAGCGATGAAATACCAGCCATAGTCGTCGGTCGAAGGCGGCGTGACGGTTTTCTTCACCGTGGCTTTCACGCTGGCGGAATTGTGGACAAGTTCGGCGCCGTTTTCAAGGATGAGGTTGGCGGGATTAGTGTTGGTGAGCGTCCCGCTGACGGTGAGTTTGCTGCCTTCGGTGATGGTCATTTGGTCGCTGGCGGCCATTTGCAAATTGCTGAGCGAAGCCGTCCCAAGGGTGAGGCCTGCCATGTTGGAGGCTGCGGATTCGCCGCCGTAGTAGTTGGTTTTCACGGTGTATTGGTGGGCGGCATTGTCGGTTACGTTGCTGACGGTATAGTTTGTGGCATTGATGTTCGAGGCCACCGTTGTCGTGCCATCATAGAGGTTGTAGGTGTAGGTGCCGTCGGTTAGGTAGGTTTTGATGAACCAAGAAATACTATTTGATGTTGGGGACAGATTTGTTGGAGAAGAGGAACTAAGATAACATGCGTTTTGATTGTATTCACTCAAATTAAAACTTGGAATTGGAGCAGAAGAATTGGTGTTTTCTTGTTTTAGTACAATCCACAAATCCGTTTCTCCAGTGATGGCAATCGGTTGGCTAAGAGGAATGTCCCTCCAACCTCCGCTTGTACATGTCAATATGGTTGTATTGGCTAAGGCATTAGGATCGGGTTTGTCGTTAACGGAATTGGTATAAACATAGAGTGTATAGGTACCTACTGCAGCAATTTGTGTGCTGACTTTGTATATGGACAATCCTGCATATTGTGATAAGTTCTCAGCTACATACCTATGGGCGTAATACTTTACACCCCAATAATAATACGGATTTCCACTGCCATAGTTGAGTTCATGGGTGGCATTCTGAGGGTAACACCAATTAGGAGCTGACCATGAGAGTGTTGCGTTTCCGTTGGATAAGGAAGCCCGCAAATCGTCTACATTAGGGGTAGAGTATGGTACATTTACCGTTACTGTATTTGATGCTTCAGATTCGTCTCCAAAAGCATCCGCCCCTTTTACGTAGTATGATGGAGAGGTAGGTATGGGATGTGGGTCTTCAAAGGACGTGTTTGTTACATTCTGCGCAATCCGTACCTCGTTGCAGTAGATATTGTAAGAATTTGCATTTGGGGCAGCTTCCCATGTCAGGTTGACGTGCCCTTCAGAGGTCAATTCGGCTACAAGCTGACTTGGTGCGGTGAAATTAATCGCTATGGTTTTGTATTCAGAAGGCAGAGACATTTCTCCTTCAGAATCAACGCTTCTCAGGTAATAGATATGCGTACCATAAGAGACTCTATTGTCGGTAAAACTCAAAGATTCATTGGCTTGAACAGTCCCGATAGATGTTCCGTCCCTGAAAACTTCATAGGCAGTAGCGGTTGTTACGGCAGTCCATGACAAAGTCACATTCCTTGTCGCTTCTGTGAGGGTAGCTGTGAAGTTTGAAGGCGCACTGGTTGCACAAAGTGCTGGTTTGATGCCAAAAACAGCGGATTGCGAGGAATTGTAATTATGGCTCCCCGGAGTTAAATCGTCAATTGTGAAAAGACCGTTGTCCAATCCACCCCAACCCCAGTTGAAATGGAAATAATCGGTATTGTCTGTAATGCTGTATCCATCGCAAATAAAAGAATGGCCACCTCTTGGGCCTGATCCGCTGTATTCCATAGGCCTTCCTGCATCAAGTTCGGATCTCAAATCTTTTTTCCACTCTTCAGAGGATTCGTATCTTTCCTTATAGTTGGCTGATTTGCTGAAATTGAAATAGTTGATAAGCGCGGATGGGATATCCGTTGAAAAAGCCCCACTTCCATCCGGACCATAGTTCATATTGACTGCTACGCCACAATGATACATTAGGGTGGCAACAGCTGTCTTCTCGGTCTCACTGCTATTATAGCTGTATGTATTCGTCATGTTGCTCCAATCGTATGGTGTCGCTCTAAAATCGGCACTTTGTTCTCCGTATGTGGAATGGATGTATGAATGCATTCCAATACCCGTTCCAATAACAGTTGGTTGCTGTAAGTTCCAATACCTAATAATTTGCGCCATGGCTGTTGCTACGCATCCAGTATAGGCGTGACCTCCGTTATTGTATGTGTATTCTGTCACTATAGGACAAAGATTATTGAATAGAACCACATAATTTCCATTATAATAATAGCCGTTCTGGTTCCATGCGGTTTGCACCAAAGCATCTACTGCGACAGTCGCCTTTGCCACTTTGTTGTTGCCTTCAGTCAGGTCTTTCCATATCTTGGCAGTCTCGCTCGTGGCTTCCATCTTGCTTTCAATGGCATATTGAATTTCGTCATCATACCCTTGCAGCCAGCCGCGCACGTTCTCCGGCATCCCCTCAGCCACAAACTTTCCCGTTAACGAGTAGCCAAGGATGGGCTGCACACAGTCGTCGGCAGCCATCACCACGAAGCCTTCCTCACCGTTGAAGATGTAAAGGTTCGCGAATCCGGCGGCTTTCGAGAGATCAGTCAGCTGTGCCGACTTCGCGCCGTTGTTGCTCAAGAAGGTTTTGGCCACCTTGCGAGCCGTTTCAGGGCTTACGCGCTCGGCCATCATCGGCATCGCCACCATCAGCAGCAACGCTACAGTCATTGTAAATCTTTTCATATTTAGTGGTGTTTTTATTTCGTTGACAATTAGGCTGCAAAAATAGTGAAAATACTTTTTAGGACATTAACAAATTAAAGGGAACTTCTAAAAATGCTCCATAGGAGCTTTCTTTTAATAATGAAAACTCAACGAACCAATGGGTTATACCCCGTAGGGGTTTTCTTTTATGCGTTTTTTAGTAATGACCTATAATAATTGACCATGACTGCTTTCGCCAAAAGAAAAGCAGTCATGGTCATAGTCAACAGTCATAGTCAGGAAGTTTATTCCTCGACCTTCGCCCGCTTCGAGTCCCAAATCATGTAGGCGATGATGGCGATATACATCACCAAGGCGATGAGACCGGCCACAGGCATCTCGGCAAACGGCGTGCCGTCGGCAGTGCGGGCCACGGCATCCACGTTGGCGAACTTCAGGATGGCACTCACCACACCCATCAAGGCACCACCGGCGATGAAGCCCGAGGCGATGAGGGTGCCACGGTTGTAGCGTGCATCGTTGAGTTTCTGGTCCTTGCTGCGCGAGCTGACGAACCACGAGATGGCGCCACCAATGAGCAGCGGCACGTTGAGGTCAATCGGGATGAACATACCCAAGGCGAAGGGCAATGCCGGCACCTTGCAGAAGTTGAGAATCAAGGCGATGGCGGCGCCGATGCCGTAGAGCAACCACGGGGCGCTGCCGCCCGACATCATTGGCTCGATGACGGCGCTCATGGCGTTGGCTTGAGGAGCAACGAGCGAGCCTTCGCCCACGAAGCCGTAGGCTTTGTTCAGGATCATAATCACGCCCGCGACGGTGGCAGCGGCCACGGCCACGCCGACGAACTTCCAAATCTCTTGCTTCTTGGGCGTGGTGCCAATCCAGTAACCCACCTTCAGGTCGGTGATGAAGGCTCCGGCCACGGCCAAGGCGGTGCAGACCACACCACCTATTATTAATGTGGCGGTCATGCCGCTGGGACCGCTCAGTCCGGCAGCGACCATCACCAACGAGGCCAAAATCAAGGTCATCAGCGTCATGCCACTCACGGGGTTGCTGCCCACGATGGCGATGGCATTGG
>CAMKAR010000179.1 GCA_946410535.1 uncultured Bacteroidales bacterium | reverse complement strand
AGCAGTTGGTTCAGGGCTTCGGTGCTGAGTGTGTCGACGGCGATTTGTGCCTTCGCAAACGAGACCGCAAGCAGTGATAATATGATGAGAACCAACCGTTTCATATCACTTTCCGATGCTGAAGATCATACCGACTTGAAGCGAGGCACCCAATTGGTTGTGCAGTTGTCCAGCCACGTTGATTTGTACAAAGCGGATGGCATAGCCGAGGCCGAAACTCAAGATGCCTGGGTTGGTTTGCACGCCGGCGCGGATGTAAAGGTTTCTCACGGCTTCGTATTCCAGTCCGCCACGAAGACCGACACCCTCGCGGTTCGTGTTCTTTTCGATTTCGCACTGCCCGATGAAGTCCTTCGTGAACTTGTAGGCCAAGCCAAAACGAAACACGATGGGGATTTTCTCATGGTTCAGCGTCTGCTCAAAACTGAAGTTGACGGGGTTGAAGATATAGGTGCCAAGGGTAAGTCGGTCAGTGACTTGCGATTGGATGCCTAATTCAAAAGTGACTGCACGGAATGAACCATATTCGTTGCCGATTTTCAGCAAGAGGTAGTCGAGTTGGAGGCCGATTTGAAGGTAGCGCCCGAAGTCTTTGGCGTAGGCGAGTCCAAACTTGTTCTCGTTGTATTTCGAAGAGCCGAATTGGTTGAAACTAATTCCCAATGTGCCGAATTTAGTTGGCAGGGCGAAGGCTCCGCATTTATAGGCCGTCTCGGGCAGCATCCAGCGGTTTTCGTAGTAGAGCCCGAGGCTGATTTTCTCCAAGTTAGCCATTCCTGCGGGGTTGTTTTGCAGCGCCCAGAGACCTTGCGAAGCCACGGAAGAACCGCCCATCGCCGCTGAGCGTCCACCCATGGGATGGATGAAGTCGTAGGCGAAAAGCGTTGAGGTTGAAAGGATTATGGTTATAAGGAGTAGAAGTTTTTTCATACAGGTGGTTTTTATCGTGCAAATATAAGGCTGATTTTTGTAAAATCAAAATATTTGGCTGAAAAACTGCATTTTGCACGGTTTTTGTAACTTTGCGTCCCCAAAAGTAAAAAAACGAAGGATATGATGTATTTGCTTATCGTGACGGCCGTCATCTTGGCTGTGATTGGTTTGGTTGGCGCTGTGGTGCCTGGCATCGCGGGCACGCCTTTCAGTTTCTTGGCATTGTTGGCATTGGCATTTGTCGACGGCATCGACTATTCCACACGTTTCTTGGTGATTATGGGCATTATCGGGGCGGTGGTGTTTGCCCTTGATTATGTGGTTCCAGTGTGGGGCACCAAGAAGTTTGGTGGCACCAAGTCGGGGGTGCGCGGCAGCACGATTGGGCTGTTTTTGGGGCTGTTCATCACGTTGTTTTTCCCTGTTGGGTTCATTGTGCTTCTGTTGGGGCCGTTCATTGGAGCCTACGTTGGCGAAAAAATAGCCGGCACCGACGACCATCTGGCATGGAAGTCGGCACTCGGCTCGTTTGTCGGTTTCCTGTTTGGCACGGGCATTAAGGTGATTTATGCTTGTGTGTGTATTTTCTTTGTGGTTAGGGATTTGATACATCTTTGGGCTTGACCAACTTCAGCAATGCATCGGCTTCAGCAAGTCGTTCACGGTCTTCACAGGGTTAAACGTCTCAATGGGCACTTCGACGAAGATAGTGATCCAGTCGGCCATGGCGCCGTTCCAAAGTCCGGGCAGCTCCAAGGCTTTCAGCTCGCGGCCGTCCTTCGATTTGTTAGATACGAAGCCCGTGTTGGCATCGACATAATCCGTTAGGTTGAAGGCTTCGCCTTTGTAGTTCCAGCAGCCGCACACGAGGTCGACGGGGTTGAAGTGGGTAGAGGCGCGGAAGATGGCTTCCTGCGCCGCGTCGTTGTGGTTGATTTGCGACGACTCGATGATTTGCAGCGACACCTCGTCGTCGTCGTTCTTCACCCAGAAGGGACCACCGCCAGGCTCGCCTTCGTTCTTTACCATGCCGCACACGCGCATCGGACGGTTGAGCTTATTGTACAGATAATCAACTTTTTCGATGCTTGAGTAGTCATTCACAAAGTCGGGTATGTCAATCATCAGTTCGTCTTTTGCAAAGGCGATGATTTCGTCTAATTCCTCGTCGGTGACTGCGCCTTCGTCGAGTATTTCGAGGTAGTCGAAAGCGCGCTGCTGGAGGTGGAGGAGGAGACCCGCCAACACCTTTTTATATATGATAGTCGTGTCAGCCTTCGTTTCAGGCACGATGTTGTCGATGTTTTTGATGAAGACAATCTCCTCGCCGAGGTCGTTGAGGTTCTCGATGAGCGCACCGTGACCGCCAGGACGGAACAGGATCTTGCCGTCGGCTTCGCGGAACAGGTTGCCTTCGTTGTCGATGGCCACGGTGTCGGTGGAGGGCTTTTGGCATGAGAAAGTGATGTCGTAACGCACGCCGTATTGCTTCTCGTAGTCGTCTTTTAGGGCATCGATGGCAGCCTTGAAGTGCGCCTCATGTTCGGGCGAGACGGTGAAATGGAGTTTGGCCACGCCTTCGTTGTCGGTGGCATAATGGGCGGCCTCAACAAGGTGTTCTTCCAATGCCAGACGATTGAAAGTGGGGTAGTGGTGGAACTTGAACAGGGCCTTGGGCAGTTTGCCGTAGGCGAGGCCTTCGTCGAGAAGCAAGGCTTTGACGACTTCCACTTTGCGGCCTTGTTGCAGCATCGTGTCGATGTCGGAGCCATAGATGCGTTTTGTGGCTTCGTTGAGGTCGTCGAAGAAAGCGAAGCTGTGGATGTGGGCGAAGAAGATGTCGGTGAATTTGGTCTCCTCGCCGCTGTCGGCGAAAGCGAAGAGGTCCTTGAACATGCGAGAGGCAGCGCCCGAGGCGGGCACGAACTTCGTGAATTGGTAGAACTCCTTGTCGGCCTCAAAAATGGCGTTGAGCATGTTTTTCCGTTCCTCGTCAATGCGTTCGATGCCATCGCCGATGGTGGCTGGGCGCATCAGTTGGACGAATTTCGTGCCTCTTTTCAACTGTGCGACTTGGTTTAATACTTGATTTTCAGCGATATTTCTTTCCGAAAGTTGTTGAATGTCTTTTTCTGTAATCATAATTGTGGTTTTTAAACGCTTCAAAAATAGTAAATTAACCAATGCGATGAAAAAAATCTGCAAATTTTTTCCGAAAAAGCGTTGCAGTATTGAAAAAAGCTGTATCTTTGCAGCCGATTTCGAGCCCAGGTGGTGAAATTGGTAGACACGCCACGTTTCAGGTGCGTATATCGAGAGGTGTGCAGGTTCGACTCCTGTTCGGGGCACGCAAAACAAAGTAACCCTAATTGATAATCAGTCAGTTAGGGTTTTTCTATTTCGGAAATTCCCCACTTTCGTGTTAGCTGTTATCGTCCGCCAATGAACTTGAATCCCCAGTTGGGGTTAGCTACTAATTCAGGTACCGTTTCGCCGGCCAGCCTTACTCTCCCTTTGGTGGTCATTCGCGACGAAAACACCCCATAGCCGTGGTTGATGAGCGTAAACTCGTTGTCGCCAGGCGTGAAACCGCTTGAAGTGTTGTTGTTGTAGATGTATTGTCGTAGGTTTTCGCCACCTGCCACAATGGTGACCTCAACGGGATAGTCTTCAATGTATCGGACCAACCCTGCAACGCATGTGTCGGCATCGAGAAACTCGATGAGGGTCTCGTAGAATGTTTCGGGACGATATGGGAAAACATAGCAATCTCCATCCATGTGCCAACTGAAGTAGTCTTCGGTGAAAGTCCCTATGTCCCAGGTCATGGTGCGGGGCACGGAGTCGGCATCGGGTGTGCGTTGTTCGAGGAAGGTGAACGACATGGTGACTTGATAAATCGTGGCGTTGATGGCTGGGTTGAAGAGGAATTTGCGTGGCACGGCATCGAAATATTCCTTCGAGAAATTCACGCCAAGGCTCTGTATGCTAAACCCATTGTTGCCTACCAAATCGGCCTTGGTGTTGATGGTACGGTCGGGCAGGACTGCTTTGAGGCGGTAGGAATAGCGGTTGTTGATGCTGTTTGTCTTGAGTGGTTCTTTGGTGTAGTAAAGCCGCTGTTCGGGATGATAGAATGTACCGGGTTGTTTGTCGTGGATGGTGATGGTGTCGAGGACGATCTCCCTGACACTGTCGGCATTGCAAAACTCTACGAGGCGCACGTCAAGTTTGCCCGGGTAGTTGCTTGAGTCGGGGTTGAGGGCAACTTGATAGGCGTCGCCTTCCACATAGAAAGCCCGCGTGATTTTGATGAAGTTGGTGTCGGCTTTGGCGTCGAGAAGACCGTAAATGACGGGCACTTGCTTGTAGTCGGCATAAAGGTCGATGTCGGTCGAGCACGAAGCCAGACCACATGCTATGGCAAAAAGTAAAAACGCAGTTCTTTTCATCGTAACTATGTGTTTAGGATGGTAATTACGATGCAAATATATGAAAATATTTCTTTTTCAAGCAAGTTTTTTCCGTTTTAATTGTTTTTTTTACTCTCTATTCATCCTTGGGAAGGGCTTTGCAAAGACATCGGGGAACGGTGTCTCAAACTCCATGTCCTTTTTCTTGTAGGGATGGTGGAAGCAGAGCTTGTAGGCGTGCAGGCAGAGCCTTCCTAACGAGTTGTCGTATGCCTCGGAATCGGGGGCATGGCCATATTTCGGATCGCCGACCACGG
Organism: uncultured Bacteroidales bacterium; assembly: GCA_946410535.1. The sequence goes on along the minus strand of CAMKAR010000179.1, from coordinate 302 downwards.
GGTGCCTGATGTCGGCCATGTGGACGCGGATCTGGTTCTTGCGGCCCGTCTCCAACTGCAATTCCACCAATGAGTATTTCGGATTGGAATACAAGGTCTTGTAGTAGGTCTCGGCATATTTTCCTCCGTTGTCGACAGGGCTTGAGTAGGTGATGAAGGCCTTGTTGTCCTTCAGCCAAGAGGACACCATGCCTTCCTTCTTCTCCATGCAGCCGCACACCACGGCCACATAGCGACGGTCGTAGACGGTGTTTTTCCAGTCTTCCTCGAAGGCCAATGCCACCTCTTTGCTCTTCGCAAAC
>CAMKAR010000178.1 GCA_946410535.1 uncultured Bacteroidales bacterium | reverse complement strand
AAGGTCTTCTCGGTCTCGGCCTTCACGGTGATGGGCAGGGTCTGCGTCATGAAGATTTCGCTGCTCAAGACGGGCAGGAAGCGCTGCTCGGCATCGCTGTAATTGTCGGCGTAGGCCGTGAAACGGAACGCCAACAAGTCCAAATCATGTTGGGCGGCCACCTTCCAGCGCACTTCCTTGCTGCGCCCAGGAACGATTTCCTCCATCGCAACCATTTCATTGGAAACCAAAACATTAACATCGTCCATAGTGGCTGCATCGAAAATTTCAAGTTTCGCCTTGGGCATGATTGGCTCGCTGCCCGTGTTGATGACATTGGCCACAAACCACAAGGTGTCGTTGTCATACATGAAACGCGGCATGTCGGCCATGATCATCACGGGCTTGGAGGTGGTGAAGGTGTATTCCTTGCTTCCCGTCTTGCAGTCCTTGGTGTAGGCCTGCATTTGCATTTTCCAGCGGGTGAGGGCATCGGGCAGGGTGAAGTTGAGCGTGGCGTTGCCTTCGGCATCGGTCTTCAGGTATTGGAAGAAGGCCGTTTCGTTGAAGTTTTGTCGTGGCGCAATGAGGAATGGCGTTGTAGGTTCAGGCTCTAATTCCTCGTCTTCTCCCTCGTCGTAGTCCGACGACCGTCCTCCGACGCTGGCGGCGACACCTTCTGCCGAACGCACCGGCAACTTGGCGATTTCCTCAGAGGTGATGGAAGCTCCCGAAGGTGTGTTGTCCTTCGAAATCAAAGGAACTTCGTAGTCGACAACCATGCAAACGACTTCGTTGAGATGGATGCTTCCACTCGACATCTTGACGTTGTAGAAAGTGATTCTGTTTCGAGGTATCACGATGTTTTTCAACTTGAAGGGGTTGTAGCCGATGCAACTCACTTCAAGGTCGTAGGTTCCAGGTAGAATCGGGTTGATGTCATAATTGCCATCGAAGTCGGAGGAACAACCGGCCACGTTTTCATCGCCTTTCTTCAGAACGACATTGGCAAAGGGAACCGATTCGCCAGTCTCGTCGGTGATGGTGCCTTTCAGTCGTCCCCCAGGTGCCCCCGAGAAGGTGCTCCAAGTCTGGTAGTCGTGCCTGAACACGGCCACATCGAAGAAAGGAGCGTCGGAGGGGAGCGAGAAATTGAACAAGACGATGCTGCTTGTGCTTATTTTCTCTGGATAACGCATAAACAGGTTGGCATCGGGAAAGGAGCAAAACGTTTTGCCCGTGCGGAGGAACGGCTTCATGTTGAATTTTTCCCACGAGTTGTCGGCAAAAACCTCAAGCGAGGCATCATACATGCCAGCGAGCAAGGCGGCTGTCGCGGGTCGTCCGTTGGAATCCTTGACGGTCAGTTGCCAGGTTTCCTCGGCGCCAGGTTCGAGTTGATCGCGAAGTGTGGCGAGGCTCACGTCCAAGTCGAGGTTGTCGTATGGCACCAAGATGGATTCCGCTTCAGAATAGAAACTGTTTTCCTTGGCGAAGGCCATAAGGACATCGAGCGTGCCACGGTCTTTTTCGGTCACCACGTAGGGCAAATCCTTCACTTCGTTGCTCACCTCAATCCATTGGTCGAAACGGATGTCGTTGCTGTTGTGGATGATTTTAACCCACATCGTCACGTCGTTGGCCGAACTGCCCAACGAAATATACAGCGTGTCGCCAGGATGCGCGGTTCTTTTGTCGACTTCAAACCATTTCAATGCCTTCTTTGGCATTTTGTTTGATCGGCTGTCGGAAAGGAGGAAGTATTCCGAAAGTTGCACCAATGTGTCGTCAACGCTTTGCCATTCAATGATATACTCACCTTGGGGGAGCTTGCCTATCGCCTCAATGTCGTGCTGGCCTTCCACGGTGTAGGTTTGTTCGCTCACCAAGGTCTTGTCGAGATTCGAATAGAAGCCGTAGAAGGGGAACAGGCTGTCCAATTCGGCATCGGAATAAAGCTTTCGGTCGAGTTGTATGCCCGATACGATGGCATTAAAGTAGTTGCAACGTTTGTCGTCGGCGTAGCGGTAAATCTTCTCTGTGACGCGGCTTCGTGCAGGCTCGCCGCTCATGTTGACGACCTCGATTTGATAGGGTTTGTCGGTGGCTTTGTCGATGGCAAAAGCCAGGTTGCTGCTGAGGGCCACCTCATTGTAGCCTGCTCGGATGAAGTGAATTGCGCTTTGGGTCTCGCCTTGTGCGCTGATGGCTTTCAGCTCGATGGCGTAGGTAAAAAGAGGTTGCAGCTCGGGCTTTACTGTTGCGACGGGCAGCAGGTCGAAGGAGATGGCAAACCTTCCGTTGGCGTCGGTCTCTACCGTGCCGAAACTGATTTGTTCTGGTTCTATGTATGGATAGCTTTGGTCGTAGCGTTGCCACGGGAAATCCGTTGTGCGCGTCACTTGGTATTGGCACTCCATTCCGTCCAACCCAAATCCAGCGTATGCTTTCACCTCGCCTTCCAAGGTGATGGTTTGGTTCAGTTTGTATTGTTCCTTCTGGTGGTCGAAGCGCACCTCGAAAGTGGGCCGCTTGTATTCTTGCACTTGGATGCTTTTCACCTCATACACACGATCCCACGATATCCCGAATTTCAGCCTGAAAGTGCCGTTGCCTCGGTCGGTGGGGATGACGAACGAGCCGCTGAACGAGCCAAACTCATCTGTTTCAACCGTTTGTTGTTCAATGATTTGGCTGTTCATATCGCAAAAATACATCGTTTCGGTGAAACGCTTTGCCAACGTTTGCTCGTCGCCCTTTGTCTTGACGACAATGCCATGATAATAAACGGTCTGGCCTGGACGGTAGATGGCTCGGTCGGTGAACAAAGAGGCATGGTAGCTTGCGCGTTTGGAGCGCGAAGGATGTTTCGAGCTGATATTCATGTAATCGCTGGTGAGCAACACGTCGTCGCCTTTACGCAGATTGACGCTGAAGTATTGGTTCTTGTTTCGGCTGATTTTCAGTTTTCCGTCCTTGCCCGACTTTGAGGTGGCTACCACCTTGGTTTTCTTGTGGTCAACTCTTTTGCATTGCTCAACGGTCACCTCGCCGATGGGTTTGCCCGTCTTGCGGTCGATGGTAACGATGGTTTGGTCACCGTCGACAATGAAACCAAGGCGCGAGACTTGGAAACTCTGGCATTGTATTGATTTGTTGTTCAAGGTGTTGCGTTCGGGCGTGACGATGAGGTAATAAAACCCACACTCCAAGGGTTGCAAAGCCGCCATTGCCGTATGCCAGTTCATGTCGGATTCTTCGGGCAGGTCGATGCGTTGTTCGGCATGGACGGGCAACGAACGCAAGTAACTGTAGTACTTCGGGCCATCCCACGAACTGTATTTGGGGGTTTTCCATTCTTGTTCATTGATTTTCACCACTTTAAGATAAGCGTGGCGCAAATTGCGGTAGCGCAACATGACGGGGATGTTTTCGTTGGGCAGCTGCACCTCTGTCATGACGAAGTCTACACCTGTTGCGTATAACTCGTCGAGCAGCTGGATGACTTTGTCGCAGGCCAAGGCATCGGGGTGGTGTTCCACGATCCTGTGGCACATCGCAGTGGCTTCCTGGTAGTTGACATTGTCGCCATCATCAGTCTGTCCCCCTAAATCCAACATGACTTTTACCAACTCCAAGGCGACATCAGCCGACAAGGGATGCGCTTCGTGCCGCTCCACCATCTTTTGCAAGGCCTGCATATAGGCGTTATTGTCCTGAAGCAAGCCTTTCACAAATCGCAGACGACTGAAATCGTTGTAAATCAGTGCTGTTTCGTTTTCAACTTCGAGATTGTAGGCTATCAATTCCTGAAAAACATGCAGGTATCTCGTTGTGGGCGAAGCTGTTTCGTCGATTCGAAGCGTTGCAAACGACTCGGCTGGCAACCACCATTCGTCAAAGTTTCCTTCCGTGGGAAGGTCTTGCCCCGAGGCAATTTTCTTGTAGACATTGGCTGCACGATGGAAGACGAACTCGAACAGCGTGGGTTCAAATTCCAAATAGTCTTCGCTAGGCATGGCATCTTCATCGAACAGCACGAGGTGGTCGTGGGTGCGTTCCCGTTTTAGGACATCGGGGTGCTGAAGTGCCATGTCAAGATGCCGGTTGATGGCCTCTATGAAGTTGTCTTGGCTCCAATAACGCATTGCGGTCTCACTTACGTCGCCGGCAATGACGGCATTCCCCTTGATTTTGGTCTTGTAGGTGTTCAGCAGTTCGGCATAACAACTGCCCAATTCCACATGGAGGATGGCCGCCCTAACCGAGTCGAGCTGCCCAAGTTTGGCCTCGGCATAGCGGATAAAAGCCTCGCGAGGCTCGTCTTCGGCGGTCATCCTCAGTGTTTGGTAGCGAAAAAGGATGGCGTTCAGCAGCTGCTCTTGATCCCCGTCTTCAAGGGCCAAGCCTTCAATGGTGTCGAGCAATTTGCCCGCCGAAACAGGCTGGTTGTCAATCAAATATGCTTTGCATTTTTCCCAAAGGTTGTTGTATGTTCCGTTTTGGGCTTGTGCACCAAATGTGAGCAACAAGGCGAATGTGATTAGGGTAAAAATCTTTTTCATGGCCGTAGTTTTTTGAAATATCACGGCACAAATATAGAATAAAAATCAATTCAGCAAGAAAAATTGCTGTTTTAAGCGATTTTTTCTATCATTCCCCAACCCTAATCGTCATCCCATCCGAATACGCGCTGAACTCAAGTAAACATATTATAAATTTTAGCCAAAACTACCAATTTCTTTGAGTTTTGGCTAAATTTGGATAGATTATCAGCCAAAACTACGATTTTTTTGGAGTTTTGGCTAAATTTGGATTATGAAACGCCTATTCCAACGACATTCCAGTGAAACTCACGATGGATGCACTGTTTGGATGACGGACAATCATTCTCCTACCCTAATCTTCATCCCGTCCGAATACGCGCTGAATTCGGGCGCATACTGGCACTGGATCAAGGCGTAGCCGTTGTTGAGGTAGCCTTCCTTGG
>CAMKAR010000177.1 GCA_946410535.1 uncultured Bacteroidales bacterium | reverse complement strand
CCCCGACTTCGCCAACGCCATCATGAACTCGTGCAACCCCTACTTCTACGAGTCGTTCAAGGCCACCATCAACAACCCGAAGTTTGGCGGCATCAGGGAAGGCTACCAGTATTGGAAAGACATGACCGCCAAGATGGGCCTTGGCCACAAGTTCAACACCGACATCCCCTACGAGCGCTCGGGCAACATCCCCACCAAGGAATATTACGACCGCATGTACAAAGGCCAATGGAACTCGGTGACCATCAGGTCGTTAGGTATTGGCCAAGGCGAAGTGCTGGTGACCCCGCTGCAACTCTGCAACATCGCCGCCATGATCGCCAACGAGGGCTATTACTATCCCCCGCACCTCATCAAATGCTTCGGCGACACAACCGCCATCCCTGAGGTGATGACCACACGCGTTGACCCCGGCATCGACCCACGATACGTCAGGACGATGAAAAACGGCCTGCGCACCGTGTTCAGCGGCCCCGCCGGCACGGCACGCCGCTACGAGATGAAAGACATCCCACAATGCGGCAAGACCGGCACCGCCCAAAACCCACACGGCAACTACCACTCCAACTTCATCGCCTTCGCGCCCGCCGACAACCCCAAGATCGCCCTCGCCGTCATCATCGAAAACGGCGGCTACGGTGCCACCTGGGCGGCTCCCATCGCAAGCCTGATGATTGAGAAATACATCCGTGGCTACTCCACACGCGAAGACCTTGAAAAACGAATGATGGAAGGCAGAATCTCATATAAGAACGAACGATGAACGAAAGGAACAGTATCATAGGAAGAATCGATTGGGTGACCGTGCTCATCTATTTCGCGCTGGTCATCATTGGCTGGTTCAGCATCTTCTCGGCCAAATACGACGAGCTGCACCCCAGCATCTTCGACATGTCGCAAGTGTATGGAAAACAACTCATTTGGATTGGCGCATCGCTCCTCGTCGGCTTCATCATCCTCTTGATTGACGCCAAGTTCTTCAACGCATTCTCGCTTTGGATATACATCTTCTTCCTTGTCAGCCTGTTAGCCGTGTTGGTCTACGGCAAGGCCACCAAAGGCGCCACTTCGTGGATCGACCTTGGCGGCGGCATCAAGTTCCAGCCTTCGGAGTTCGCCAAAATGGCCACAGCCTTGGCCTTGGCCGGCTACCTAGACCGCCTCGATGTGGACCTGCAAAAGCGTAAGGACCAAATCATTGCGGCCACCATCGTCCTCGTCCCCATGGCTTTGGTGCTCGCCCAAAACGACACCGGCTCCGCCATCGTTTTCGTCTCCTTCATCTTCGTGCTCTATCGCGAAGGCTTCCCAGGCGCCGGCTGGCTGATGGTGGCTGGCGTGGCGGCCATCCTCCTCTTTGTCTTCACCTTGGTTTGGAGCCAAAAGGTGATGTACATCATCCTCGGAGTCCTGCTGGTGCTCACCCTGACCTTCTACATAGTCACGAAGAAAAAAGGCATCGTCAGGATGTTGGCCGTCTTCGCCATCGCCTTCACCTTCGTGTTCTCGGTCGACTACGCCTTCAACAAGGTGCTGCAAGAACACCAACGCAACCGCATTCTCGTCCTTTTGGGCCAACTCGACGACCCGAAGGGCGTAGGCTACAACGTGCACCAGTCGAAGATCGCCATCGGATCGGGCGGCTTTGCGGGCAAAGGTTTCCTGCAAGGCACGCAAACCAAATACGACTTCGTGCCAGAGCAACACACCGACTTCATCTTCTGCACCGTAGGCGAAGAAGGCGGTTTCTTGGGCACTGCCACAGTGGTACTGCTCTATGTGGGATTGCTGTTGCGCATCATCATATTGGCTGAACGACAACGGTCAACATTCAGCCGCGTGTATGGCTATGCCATCGCGGGCATACTCTTTGTCCACGTGACCATCAACATAGGCATGACCATCGGCTTGCTGCCCGTCATCGGCATCCCCCTACCCTTCTTGAGTTATGGCGGGTCGAGCATGTTGGCCTTCACCATCATGTTGGCCATTTTCGTCAAGCAGGACGCCTACCGACTGAACGTGCTGTAAACTTATTCCTCGTAAATCGAAGTCAAGGCGAATTTCTTGACGTCAAACAGGCCTCTGTCGCTGAGTTTGAGTTCGGGAATGACCAACAAGGCCATAAACGCCAAAGTCATGAATGGCGCGTAAAGTGTTGAGCCCAAGCGTTTTGCCAAGGCATCGGCATTTTTGTAGGCCTGAGCCACTTCAAAACCGTCTTCGTTGCTCATCAGTCCGGCCACAGGCAAAGGCACCGCCACCATCTCCGTGTTGCAATAGGCCGTCACGCCTCCCGTGTGCTCGATGAGCAGGTTGACCGCATGGAGGATGTCGCTGTCGGTAACGCCCACAGCCACAAGGTTATGGCTATCATGTGCCACACTCGAAGCCAAAGCACCGCGTTTCAGCCCAAAGCCCTTAATGAAAGCCACGGCGGGCGTATATGGCTGGTAACGATTGACCACCACCATCTTCAGGATGTCGTTCTCCACATCACTGACGATGCCGCCATCGACCACCTTAGGCTCTGCCATAAAACTCTTCGTAATCAGCTGACCGTCAAAACATTCAATCACCTTGATACGCTTGCCCTCGTCGGGGACGAAGAGGTCTTGCTTGTAGAGGAAAGGCCGCTCGAAGATGTTGGGCGTGACGTTCTCGACGCATTTGATGTTCGACACACCGTTTTCGGCCACCAACACACCTTTTATATATGTCTGTTTGGCCACGGGGTTGTGCAGGTCGTCGACCACGATGAAGTCGGCATCGTCGCCTTGCTGAAGCAGTCCCACGGGCAGATGGTAATGCCTTATCGCGTTGAGCGAGGCGGCTTTCAGCACGTCAAACACATTGTAACCCAATGCGATGGCACGACGAACCAAGACATCGATATGACCCTCCACCAACTCGTTGGGGTGTTTGTCGTCGGAACAGAACATCAGCTTGTCGGGGTGGGAGGCCATCAGCGGGATAAGAGCTTCGAAATTCTTTGCTGCGCTGCCTTCGCGTATGAGGATCTTCATGCCGAGGCTGATTTTCTCCAAGGCGCCTTCAAGTCGGAAACACTCGTGATCGGTGGAGATGCCCGCGCCCACATATTTCTGCAAGTCGACACCCGTCAATGCGGGGGCGTGTCCGTCGATGGGTTTGCGGTTTTTATGCGCGGCGGCAATCTTGCGCATCAGTTCGGGGTCGTCGTGGATGACGCCGGGGTAGTTCATCACCTCCGAGAGGTAATAGATGTCGGGCGAGGCCATCAATTCCTCTATGTCGTCGGCATCAATGGTGAAGCCCGACGTCTCGAAATCCGTCGAAGGCACACAGCTCGGCGCACCGAAAAAGAACTTGAACGGCACTTTCCGTCCGTTGTCAATCATATAGCGAATGCCTTTTTTGCCCAACACATTGGCGACTTCGTGCGGGTCGCTGACGGTGGCCACCGTGCCGTGAACCGAAGCCAGCCGAGCAAATTCCGACGGCACCAGCATCGAGCTTTCGATGTGCACATGCGCATCGACGAAGCCTGGCATGATGTATCGCGTATTACCCACGGGCTTTTCTTCTATCTTGCTGATTTTTCCGTCTTTGACGGCAATGATGCCTGAGAAAATCTTAGAATTGACAAGGTCGACAATCTGACCTCCGATGGTGAAAGTGTTGTCCATAGCTGCTGATTTTGCGGCAAAGGTACGGAAAGGGATTCAAATGTGCAAAGGACCGATATGGTCTTGTCAAGAAATAAATGTAATAGACGAAAAAACTATTTCACCCTCTTCTCGAAATGCTGCCAGTCTTTCTTGCCTTGCCAATGGCCGCCCCAACGGAAGCCTCGGGCAATGAAAAGCCGCTTGCAGAGGTCGTCCTCGTCGATTTTGTGGGGGAAGTCCTTATCGCGGTCGACAAAGTCGACTGCGGTCTTCGGTTGCACGTGGTTGCCGCGCACACAAGGGTTTTGCAAGGGATTGATGTCGACGGCCAAACCGAAGGCGTGCTTCGAGAGCATCGTCGTCCCCGAGATGTAACGGTAGTTGAAACATGTGGTGTTGTTGGCCTGCATCGAGGCTTCGTCGTCAGCATCGAAATCGTCCACCAAACGGATGTTAGCAATGGGATAACGGGCGGCAAACAGGTCGCGGAAGATGTGGACCAAATCCTCGGCGATGGCCTTGTGGCACACCATCTCGCCACTCTGCACCTCGCCGTCGAAGTCGTAGTAAGGCAAGGTGAGGTAACGCAAGTCGTCGTAACCGATGCGGGGCTGGTCTTTCATCGACTTTCCCTGCATCCGCGCCCTCACCTCGTCGGGAACGGGCTGACTGAAAAAGACATGGTCACCAAAAACGCAGATGTGGTCTATGACTGTCGTGTCAACCGCATGAATTGCCTGCTTAGGCTCCACGGATTGTATTATCTCATGCGTTTCTTCCTGGTTATCAATCGCTTCAATAACATGTTTTTCGCCATTTGTGCACGAAACGGCCCAAAAAACCAACAGGAGGAACGGTATATATAAAAGGTGCTTCATTTTTCGGGCTGCAAAGGTAGGGGTTTCCGAGGAAAAACTTTACCTTTGCCGCCAAATCCATAGAAAATGATAGAACAAGCTCCCCTTTATCCCGTCATCCGCCTCAACCCGGGCAAAGACGATGCCCTGCGCCGTTTCCATCCTTGGGTGTTCTCGGGCGCCATACACGATGCCGCCAAAGACCTTCAGGCCGGTGACACGGTCACCGTCACCGACTACGACGGTCACATCCTCGGCACAGGCTTCTGCGAGTCGGACAGCATCGCCGTGAAGATGCTGAGCTTCGACAACCGCAAAATCGACGAGTGGTTTTTCCTCGACCGCCTCAAACACGCCTACGAAGTGCGGAAAACGATGGGCCTGACCCACAACGAGCACACCAACTGCTTCCGCCTCGTGCATTCCGAAGGCGACGGACTGGCTGGTCTCATCGTCGACGTTTACGGCCACACCGCCGTGGTGCAAGCCCAAACCGAAGGCATGGC
>CAMKAR010000176.1 GCA_946410535.1 uncultured Bacteroidales bacterium | reverse complement strand
TTGGTGGCCTTCAGGTTGAACTGGAACTCGCCGTTCTTCCTGCTTGTGATTTCAAATTTTCCCATGTTTTTTCTGTCTTTTAGAGGTTGTTTTAGGCTGCAAATATACACTTTTTCTTTTCATTATCAGAAAAAAGCGAGATTTTTTCATTGCAAACGCGCCAACAACTCGTCGCGATAGCTGGCCCCAACCGGAACCTTGTTGCCAGCCACGGTGACATCGCTCTTGTCCAAGTCCTGGATATGCTTGAACGAGACGATATACGACTTGTGGACGCGCACAAACTTGTCCTTCGGAAGGATTTCCTCCAGGTCTTTCAAGGCGAAAAGGGCCGTGATGCGCCGCTGCGTGGTGTGGAAGGTGACGTATTCGTGCTGGCCTTCGATGAAAAGAAGGTCGTCGTAGTTGATTTTGTAAAGCTTATAGTCGGCTTTCACCGTGATGAAATCGTTCGACTTGCTGATGGTGTCGGCTGCGGGCTTCGGCGCGTTTTCCGACCTCGAAGGCACGTTGCCGATGGCCTTGTTGATGGCCTGGAAGAAACGCGGGAAGTCGAAAGGCTTCAGCAGGTAGTCGGAAACGGCGAGGTTGAACGCATCGACGGCATACTCCGAATAGGCCGTTGTGAAGATGACGGCGGGCTTCTTCTCCAAGCTCTTCACCAGCTCAAGACCTGTCAAATCAGGCATTTGGATATCCAAAAGCATGATGTCGACCGAATTGTTCTTCAAGGCTTCCATGGCCTCGAAAGCATTGGAGCAAGTGGCCACCAATTGCAGCGACTCCACCTTTGAGACATAGTCTTGAAGCAGCTTTTGGGCCAAATATTCATCGTCGACGATGATCACGTTATACTTCTCATTCATAGTTCGATCTTGACTTTATAGGTTCCTTTATCTTTATTTTGCTCAATATCAAACACATAATCTTCACCATAATGCAACATCAGGCGTTGCTGCACGTTCTTCAGCCCGATGCCCGACTTTGCCCCTCCGTTGCCTGCAATCGGGAGCGCGTTTTCGGCCACCGTGTTTTCGGCCTCGAAGCAAATCCTGTTGCCCGTCTGTCTCACGCTGACATGAACATAGCCATCAGGATGCGTCTCCAAACGGCTGTATTTGAAGCAGTTCTCGATGATGGGCTGCAAGAGCATCGGAGCAATAAGGAAGTCCTCTTTCTCCACGTCTTTGGTGAAAACAACATCGCGATGACCGCCCATGCGCATCATCTGGAAGTCGATGAAATTGTCGATATACTTGATTTCCTTGCTTAACGGAATCATCTCGGCCTGACAGTCGACGAGGACGTAGCGCAACATCTCCGACAGCTTCAACACACCGTCGGCAGCGTTGTCGTCGTGCGTATAAACCATTGAATAGATGTTATTTAGGGCATTGAAAAGGAAATGCGGGTTGATTTGCGACTTGAGATAGCGCAGCTCCATGTCGAGTTTCTCGCTCTTCAGTTGGTCGCCGATGATTTTCTCCTCGTTTTCCTTGCGTTGATAGTAGAAAATCAACACGATGGCAAAGGTAGCGATGAACCAGATGAGGCGCACCATGAAAACCACGAAGCTGACCCCGAAATTGAAAATCTCGGCGAAAGGCCGCTTGGTAAAAAAGTACAGGAGCACGATGTCGATGGTGGAAGAAGCCGCAGCCCAAAGGGGGAGGATAAGGATGGACAACAGGATGAGCAACACCACCTTGTTGCGTTTCAGGTAATGCTCAATCAGCACCTTATTAATAAAGGTGACCAACAAGACCTCCATTCCGACGAAACACAGCGAACTGAGCGCCCTGAAGAAGTAGTTGCCGTTGGAATGCACTGTGAAGAAAATGACAAACAGCGCAATCCAGATGACACCGTTCCTGTAGAGGCGTTCCAGCAGGTCGAGGTTGGCCGTCGGCAGGCTTTGCAGGTTAGGCCGTTTCATATCCTTGATTTTCATGCTGCAAAGATAAGGCGAATCATTCAAATGCAGTTTGGTTTTCAATGAAAAGAAACAAATCTTCAATAAAGCGAACATGGACGGGGCAAGCTTATTTTCGATGCCGTCAGCACCAAAAATGAAGTGGAAAGATTTTCGTTGATTACATGAAATATTTCGTTGAAAAATCCGTATCTAACTTCATTAGAATCACTACTTTTGCACCCTTAAAATAAGGTATACCGTTTTTTGAACTTGTTTTTATGAAAAAACTGATTTTCAACATTTTGACAATAACAACATTGGCAATCACGCCATTGTTTTCATTTGGGCAGTCCGACGGACCGGCCCTTCGACAGGCACAGGAACCTCAGAACCCAGGGGCTTTGCAGCTCACGCTCGACCAAGCCCTTGAGATTGCCCTCTCCGAAAGCAACACCATCAAAATAGCCGACATGACCGTCGAAAAGACGGGCTATGCGAGAAAAGGCAGCTATGCCGCTCTTTATCCCAACGTCAGCATCAACGGGTCGTACCAACGCACCTTGCAGAAGCAGGTGATGGTGATGGACATGGGCGGACAGGCCATGGAAATCAAGGTGGGCCGCGACAACAACATCAGCACCTCGGCCACGGCAAGCATGCCCTTGGTGAACGCCCAGCTTTGGGAAAGCCTGAAACTATCGGGCATGGACGTGGAGCTGGCCGTCGAGCAAGCCCGCTCGTCGAAAATCGCCATGGTGAAGCAAGTGAAACAGGCCTTCTATGCCGTTTTGCTCGCCCAGAAGTCGCTCGACGTGGTGACCTCAGTCTACGAGAACGCACAAAAGAACTACGAGAAGACTGAGCAACGCTTCAACGTGGGCAAGGCCTCGGAGGTGGAACGCCTGCGCTCGCAAGTGACGATGATGAACGCCGAACCCAACGTGTCGAGCGCCGAGAACTCGGTTTTGCTCGCCACATGGCAGCTGAAAGCCGTCATGGGCATCGACCTCAACACGGAAGTGGAAGTGGTGGGCGACCTGAACGACTACACGGAAGAGATGCTCACGCCCTACGTCCAAGAAGACGACCTCAGCAACAACAGCTCGCTGCTGCAATTGGCCATCCAAGACCGTATGCTCGAATCGACCATCAGGATGCAGAAAAAGCAATACCTGCCCACGCTTGCGGCGAGCATCAACTACAACTACAGCGCGATGGGCGACAGCGAACTGCGTTGGTTCCCCTCCTCCACCGCCGCCGTCAGCCTCAGCATCCCCGTCTTCGATGGCTTCCAAAAACACAACGCCATCAAGCAAAGCAAGGTGAACCGCAACATGCTCGCCCTGCAACGCGAAGACGCCGAACGCAACCTGCGCATCGGCATCCGCAACTACAACGACCAAATGGCACTCTGCATCAAGAACTACCAAGCCGCCAACGCCACGGTTGAGATTGCACAGAAGAGCTACGACATCTCCGAAAAGATGTATGAAGTGGGCAAGGCAACCCTCGTGGAACTCAACGACGCGCAATTGGCTTTGCAACAGGCGCAACTCACACAGGCCCAAGCGGTTTACAACTTCATGGTGGCCAAGGCCTCGTTGGATGAATTGGTTGGGAAGGAATAAGCCATTGGCTACTGGCCTCTGGCTACTGGCAATTAGCGACCGGCCAAGAGCCAAAAGCAAAAATAAAGAAATAACAAACAACAAATCAATGAAATACCTCAAACTCAGTATCATCACTTTAGCCGCTGCCGCCTTGATGACGGCTTGTGGCTCGAAAGACGGCAACACCACCACCTCGACCGAACAGCAGCAAGCGCAAGCCGCTCCTGTGGTCAGCGTGGTGACGGCACAAGCCGAAGACGTCGAAATCACCAACACGTTCACCTCCAACATTGAGCCTTTCGCGACGAACAACATTGTCTCGCAAACGGCGGGCCGCATCGTCAGCATCAAGGCTGAGGTGGGACAGCAAGTGCGCAAAGGCCAGATTTTGGCCACGATGGACGACGTCAACTTAGCCAAGACAAGGATGCAGTACGTCAACGACTCGACCGAGCTGGCACGTCTCACCGAGCTTTACAACATCGGCGCCGTGGCCCAGTCGGACTACGACATGGCCCGTCTCGCCCTGAACGTCACGAAAAAAACCTATCAGAACCTGGCCGAGAACACCTATCTGAGAAGTCCCATCAACGGCGTGGTGACCGCCCGCAACTACGATGCTGGCGACATGTACAGTATGCAAATGCCCATCTTCGTCGTGCAGCAAATCCAGCCCGTCAAGATGCTCATCAACGTGTCAGAGAGCCTTTTCACCCACATCAGCAAGGACATGGCTTTCGACATCACCGTGGAGTCGTACCCAGGCGAGAACTTCACCGGCAAGGTGAACCTCATCTACCCCACCGTCAGCGCGACGACCCACACCTTCCCCGTTGAAGTCGTCTGCCAAAATGCTGACCAAAGACTGCGTCCGGGCATGTTTGCCCGCGTGACGGCCAACTTCGGCACCAACCACCATGTGGTCGTGCCCGACGTTGCCGTGGTCAAGCAACAAGGCTCGGGCGAGCACTTTATCTTTGTGCTGCAACCCGACAACACGGTGAAATACACGCTCGTGGAAGTCGGTAAGCGCCTTGGCGACAAGTATGAAATCATCAGTGGCATCAACGAGGGCGACAAGATTGTCACCGAGGGGCAGATCCGCTTGAAGGACGGAGTGAATGTTACCGTGCAATAAAACAATTTGGAGTGTGGAGTTAGTAGTGTGGAGTATTCCCCCTCAACTCCAAACTCCTAACTCCTAACTTTTAACTCCTAACTCCTAACTGAAAAAAAGATGAGTTTACAAAGAACAGCAGTCAATAATCCGGTGACGACGGCCCTTGTTTTCGTCGCCATCGCCATCTTCGGCATTTATTCCCTGATGAACCTCTCCATCAACCAATTGCCCGACATGGAGACCAACTTCATCATGGTCCTGACTTCCTACCCTGGAGCCAGCGCCGAGGACATTGAAACCAACATTTCCAAGACGTTGGAAAACACGCTCAATGCCGTACCCGACCTGAAGCACCTCTCCTCCACTTCGCGCGAGAACACTTCGGTCATCTCGATGGAGTTTGAGAGCGGCATCGACATCGAGGAAG
>CAMKAR010000175.1 GCA_946410535.1 uncultured Bacteroidales bacterium | reverse complement strand
CGACCAAATCCGTTTCTCGGCTGGTTATGCCGTCGGTTACCTGATGCTTGAGGCAGGCTTGCAGTTCTCCAACTTCTCGATGCGCAACATCTTCAACAAGAAGGCATGGCGCCCGCTGCCGATGGGCGACGGACAGAAACTCTCGCTCAGCGTGACCACCTATGGCACCCAATACATCACCTACAGCATCGCATTCACCGAGCCTTGGCTCGGCGGACGCAAGCCCAATTCGTTCTCGGCGTCGTTCTACCAGTCGTTCTATGGCAAATATAGGGACAAGACGCAAGACGGCTATGGTTACTTCAACATGACGGGTGGTACCATCGGATTGGGTCGCCGCCTGACCTGGCCCGATGATTATTTCTCGTTGTATCAGGGAATTAATGTCAAGCGCTATAACCTGAACAACTACCAATCGGCTCACCTCAACGTGGGTGACGGCAACGGCAAGTTCAACCTTATCAGCTACAATTTCGTGCTGTCGCGCAACTCGGTGAGCCAGCCGCTCTATCCGCGCAGTGGCTCCGAGTTCCAGTTGGGCCTCGAAATCACGCCGCCTTACTCGCTGTTTACAAACAAGGACTACACCACCCTTTCGGAGAACGAGAGGTTCAAATGGATTGAGATGCACCGCTGGACCTTCAAGGCCGCTTGGTACACCGAACTCTACGACAAGCTTGTGATGATGACCCGCGTGCGCTTCGGCTATCTCGGACATTATAACGACCAGATAGGCCCCACGCCCTTCCACCGTTACTTCCTCGGTGGCGACGGTTTGTCCAATTACTCGTTCGACAGCCGCGAACTCGTAGGTATGCGTGGCTATGCCAACAACTCGCTGACGCCTGGCTTCTACAACAACAGCAACACGGGAGGCAACGGCGGCAACGTCATGTCGAAATACACCTTGGAGCTGCGTTACCCGCTCTCGCTCAACCCGCAAGCTACCATCTATGCCCTGACATTCCTCGAAGCCGGTAACTGCTGGCTTGGGTTCCAGAACTTTAACCCGTTCGACGTGAAACGCTCGGCAGGTGTGGGTGTGCGCATCTTCTTGCCCATGTTCGGCCTGCTCGGTCTTGACTGGGGCTACGGCTTCGACGATGTGTATGGCACCACGGGCAACAACCATAGCCAGTTCCATTTCTCCATCGGAGGTTCGATTGATTAGTTTTGGAACGATTATTGATAGGCATAAACAGAACAAAATAGCATAAGAAAATGAAAACATTCAAAACCTTAATCCTTGCCGCTGCCTTGGTTTGTGGCGGCATCATGACTGCCAACGCACAGCTTGGCGGCGGACAGAAGATCGTCTATGTCGACTCAGAGTACATCATGGAAAACATTCCTGAATACGGCGACGCACAGGAAGAGCTGAACGCCCTTTCGACCAAATGGCAGAAAGAGGTGAAGGCCGTTTACGACAAGGTGTCGGAGATGTACACCAAGTACCAAACCGAGATGCTGCTCCTTTCTGAAGACCAGAAACGTGCCCGCGAGCAGGCCATCGTCGATAAGGAACAGGAAGCCAAGAACTTGCAGATGCAATACTTCGGTGCAGAAGGTCAACTTTACCAAAAGCGCACCGAACTGATTCAGCCTATCCAAGAGAAGGTCTACACCGCCATGAAGGAACTCGCACAACAAAAGAACTACTCTTTCATCTTCGACTTGGCTTCGGGCACATCGGTGCTTTATGCCTCCGACAAGAACGACGTGAGCGACGACGTGCTCGACCAGCTCGGCAACGTCATGCAAACCGTCCGTCGTGAAGACCGTCGCAAGGCCGGTGCCGGAACGGTGGGTGGCAACACGGGCACGACATCGGGCGGCTCGAAGGGATCGACGGTAAAACCCAAGAAATAATGAAATAATCTTGAAGCATCGCAAATAATTCGTATCTTTGCGGCTTGATAGAATCGAAGTTTTGGATTAAATAATTAAAAGTCAATAAAATGAAGAGAGTATTCAAAGTATTGTTTTTGGGTATTGCCTTGTTCGTGATGAGCGGTGTGGCCAACGCCCAAGTGAAGATTGCCCATGTCAACACAGCTGAAATCCTCGATGCCATGCCCGACAAGGCAACCGCCGAGAAGTCGTTGGAGAAATACTACGGCGAGCTGCAAAGCCAGTTGGAAACCATGGCCAAGGAGTATCAGACCAAGATGCAAGACTATGAGGCCAACCAAGCCACAATGTCGAACTTGGTGAAACAGTCGAAGGAAAAGGAGATCATCGACCTCCAGACCCGCATCCAACAGTTCCAGTCTAACGCTGAAGGCGAGTTTGAAGCCAAACGTGCCGAACTCCTGAAGCCTATCCTCGACAAGATCCAGAACGCCATCAACACGGTGGGCAAGGAAAAGGGCTACACCTACGTCCTCGACTTGGCTACGGGTGCTGCCGTCTATGTTGGCACCGATGCCATTGATTGCACCAAGGACGTGAAAGCCAAATTGGGAATCACCAAGTAAGAACGATTATAGAAGAAGAAAAAGCCGACCCTTGGGCCGGCTTTTTTCATTTGATGCTCTCTCGTTTCACCTTGGCGAAGCGGAGCAGTTTTAGGATGCCGAGAGGCTTGCGGTCGTCCTTGTTGGCAAGGTTGAGGTAAAGCCCGAACTTCTTCGCAATCGGAATCTTGAAGGTCTCGACAAATTCAATCAAGGTGCCGTCGGGGTCTTCCACGTAGGTGAAATGGCCGTTGGCGTCGCCCATGCCAAAGTCGGCGCCGCTGTCGCACACGAAAGGATGCCCCATGGCTTCGGTTTGTGCTTTGACGGCCTCCATGTGGCGCACGTCGAAGCAGAGATGGATGAAGCCTGGGTCGCCCCAAAAGCGGTTTTCATAGAGTTTTTTGCCTGGACCGTCTGCGCTTTGGATGAGTTCGAGGTGCGAGGTGCCCATGATGCGGCTCAGCGGTCCTTCGATGGGCTTGGAGCGTTCCAAAATGACGCGGCGCATGGGCTTGTCGCCATTCGGAAGAGATTTCAGGTCATCGAAGACAGCGGTTTGGTCAAGGACGATTTTGTCGTATTCAAGGAGTTGCATGTAGAACGGCAATGACTTGTCGATGTCGCTCACACCGAGGGTGGCGCCGTTGGCACCGCCCGTCAGTTTCTTCTCATCGATGAAGACGTAATCGTCTTGTTCGAGCTGGAACAGGTTGCCGTAAGGGTCTTTCATGAAGAACTGCTTTTGGCCGATGGGCGAGGTGCTGATTTCGCTGATCACGTCGAGGCCCTTATTAATAAAGGTGTTGTAGGCCGTCTCGATGTCGGGGCACTTCACCTTGGCGATGAGGATGCCCAAGTCGCCGAGCTTGACAGGCTCTTTCAAATAGTTGAGTGCGCGGCCTTTGGGTTGCCAGATCTCGAAGCCACCGCCGCCACGGATGTTGACGGCGATGCCCGAGCGACGGGGCTGGGGCTTGCCACCCGTGTAGGGAAGCATTCGTTCGGCCACGCCTTCGTCGTCAACGATCTTGATTTCAAAGCCGAAGTTGTCGTAGTACCATTTCCAGGCTTCGACGAAGTCGTTCACGCCGATGCCCACTTGCTGTATGCCGCAGATGATTTTCTCGTTCATGTTGCCGATATTTTTCTCGAAAGTTTATAATACAAAGGTAAGCAATATTTGTGGATATGCGCCATCAGCAGTTCGGTGCGCCCGATGAGCTTGCGGTGCTTTTGCCGCTTGATGGCACGCACTGCGATGGCACCACATTTTTCGACGTCAAGGCCATTGGCCTGCCCAGCATCCATCTTGGCATGGGCTGAGCCGTCGCCGTGGAGGGCACTCTTGCTGATTTGCGTATTGATGCGCCCAGGGATGAGGAAGGTGACGCCGATGTTGTCGTATTCCAGCTCCAATGACTCATAGAAACCGAACAGCGCGTGCTTTGCTGCACAATAGGCCGAGCGCAGCGGGAAGCCGAACAGCCCTGATAGGGAAGTGGTGATGCTGAACTGCACATGCTCCTTGGACAGAATCATCTCCTTGAACTTCTTCACGAGATAGACCCCGCCGAGGAAGTCGACTTTCAGGATTTTCTCGTCCACGCTGATGTCGGTGTCGAAAGCCTTTTCGCGTTGCGAGATGCCCGCGTTGAGCACGAAAAGGTCGATGCTCAAGTTGTTGGAAATCACATAGTCATAGAGATGGTCGATGGAGGCGTAGTCGTCGAGTTGGGTCTCGGTGGCCCAAGCCTTCACGCCATGATTTTCGCACATTGCCTTGGTCTTGTTGAGGTCGTCGATGCCCAAGCCCGTGAGGACGAGGTGACAGCCTTCCTTGGCCAAATGTAGCGCGATGCTCTGTCCGATGCCCGTGCCGCCTCCGGTGATGAGTGCTGTTTTGTTTTTGAGGTCTAACATAAGGTTACTTTTTAACGATGGCATATGACTATGGCCTATGGCAGTCCACTTGTAAACAGTGGATACTGCCATCGTCCATGAACCATGGGTTCATCGTCGAATACGCTGCAAAGATAAAAATAATTCCTTGATGTCGGGATAATCAATATATTTACTATTTTTGGCGCTTGGTTTTGATGAGGGGATTACAAATCCCCAATTCGGGGCTGGTGGATTCAAATCCGCCAAAACACAGAAATCCAACAGAACGACTTAATTTTGAATCTATAAATCTTTAAATCTTAAATTGATGGATATATTTGAGATTAAACTTAATTTATTTTTCAAGATAAATTTAATTAAAAAATAATTTTTATTTAAATTATTTAAATTATTATTAAAAAATAAAAATAATTAAAAAAAATAATTAAAAAAATCAAAAAAATAATTAATCTTGGATATTTTTTTTGGGTATAAATACTGAATTTGCAAAAGATATATCATATGGCACAAGTAGAATTTCAATACAATGGTATAAATACTGTTATACAATGCAAAGAAGATCAAACAATGTATGAAATATGTAATATTTATATATCTAAGTCAAATATAAATGAAAATAATATAAATTATGTTTATAATGGCAAGGGCGGTAAGCAATTTGATAAAAATTTAACCTTTAATCAAATTGCAAATTCCTATGATAAAACAAGAAA
>CAMKAR010000174.1 GCA_946410535.1 uncultured Bacteroidales bacterium | reverse complement strand
TGGTGTCGATGATGACGTCCAAGAGGTAGGAGACGTTGTCGGTGACGTTGTTCCAATGGTCTGACATCCAGCCTTGTTTTGAGGAACCATAGACGGTGGGGAAGTCCAGCTGGTCCTCGGTGGCGCCGAGGTTGAACATCAGGTCGAAGACGGCCTCTTGCACCTCGTCGGGACGGCAGTTGGGTTTGTCCACCTTGTTGATGACCACGATGGGCTTCAAACCTAATTCGATGGCCTTTTGCAGCACAAAACGGGTTTGCGGCATGGGGCCTTCGAAGGCGTCGACCAAAAGCAGCACGCCGTCGGCCATGTTCAAGACGCGCTCCACCTCGCCGCCAAAGTCGGCGTGGCCAGGGGTGTCGATGATATTGATTTTCGTGTCCTTGTAGCGAACCGACACGTTCTTCGAAAGAATGGTGATGCCGCGTTCGCGCTCGAGGTCGTTGTTGTCCAAGATGAGTTGGCCCGGGGCCTCGTCCGACTCCTTGAAGAGTTGCGATTGGTAGAGGATACGGTCAACGAGGGTGGTTTTGCCGTGGTCAACGTGGGCGATAATAGCTATATTTCTGATATTCTGCATTTTAATTAAAATTTCTTAAAAATCAAGGCGCAAAATTACGAAAAAACGCTGTATTTCATTGAAAGTTCATCCAAAAAAACTCATCTTTCGCTACAATCGGCTTAAAATAGGCATCAATAACCCCTTGTTCAACCAATTCTTTGGGCGTGCCTTGACGCAAGGGTTGGTGTGGCGCCATCACCCAAAGGCGGTCGCAGTGGCGGAGCAAAAGGTCAAGGTCGTGACTGCTGAAAAGGATGGTTTTGCGTCTTTCGCGTGAGAGTTTGTGCATGATGTTGACTAACTCGATCTTGCTCGGATAGTCGAGGAAGGCGGCGGGTTCGTCCATGAAAATCAACGGTGTGTCCTGTACCAATGCTTTGGCAATCATCACTTTCTGTTGCTCTCCATCGCTGAGCGAGACGAAATTCCTGTCGATGAGATGACTGATGCCAACAGTTTCAAGGCTTTCGTAGATGATTTGCTCGTCCTGTTCGCTAAGACGTGCCAAGAGGCCGAGGTGCGGATAACGACCCGAGGAAACGATGTCGAAGACTTTCAGAAAGAGGTCGTCGGGCTTCTCGGTGAGCACGAGGCTGAACAGCGAGGAACGCTCGGTAGGGGAGTAGTCTTGAAGTTTTTTCCCAAAAAGCGTCACCTCGCCGCTGATGGGTTTTAGGCTGGCCGACAGCGTCTTGAACAGCGTCGTCTTTCCCGAACCATTGGGACCCGCCAAGGCCACAATGTCGCCTTCGCTGAGGCTCACGTTGACTTCGGGAATCAGCGGCTGGCCTTTGTAGCCGATCAACAGGTGATATGTTTGGAGGACTTCGCTCATTTCAAGACTTTTTGCCGGTGGAAGATGACCCACAGCACGATGGGCGCGCCAATCAGTGCCGTGACCGAGTTGATGGGCAGGTTGCCTTCGAAGGAGGGCAGGTTGCAGAACAGGGCCAGGTCCATGCCGAGGAAGGCCGTGGCGGGGATGAGCAGCTTGTGGTCGCTGCTCTTGAAGAGAAAACGCGCGATGTGCGGGACGGCCAAGCCCAAGAAGGCAATCGGCCCGCAAAACGCCGTGATGAGCGCCGTCAAAAAGCCCGAAACCAAGATGATGAGCATACTGCTCCGCTTGATGTTGACACCAAGGTTTTCGGCATAACGCTCACCCAACAGCAAGAGGTTCAACGTCTTGAAAAGCAGGAACGAAGCTGTTGCACCCACTATCACCGCGATGGCGAAGAACGGCATTTGCGCCATGCTGACGTTGGAGAAACTGCCCATGCCCCAGATGACGAAAGAATGCAGGCCTTCCTTCTGGCTGAAGAACTTCAGAATGTCAGTGACCGAGCCGGCGATGTAGGCAATCATGATGCCCACCAAGACGAGGCTGACCATGCTCTTGAGCCTTGAGCTGAGGGCAAGGATAAGTAACAGCACCGCAAAGGCACCTATGAAGGCAGCGATGGTCACGCCGAAAGTCGACCAAAGCGACATCGTGCTCACCGAGATGCCGCCAAAGCTACCCGCCAATAGCACCACAAACGCAACGCCGAGGCTCGATCCGCTGCTGATGCCCAATAGTGACGGATCGGCCAAAGGATTGCGGAACAAGGTCTGCATCAACAAGCCAGAGACCGACAATCCGATGCCTGCCAGCAGTGCCGTGATGGCCTGTGGCAGTCGGTATTCGACGATGATGGATCGGTAGGTCGACGTGTCGCCACCGAACAGTGCGTTCCAGAACTCTTTCCACGGAATCGCCACTGAGCCATAGCGCAGGTTCAAGGCAAACAAAAGGACGCCCACGGCGATGATGCCGATGGAAACCAGCGCGATAGGAGGACGTTGCCGGGTGATATGTGTGGCCTCAGCGGTCATGCATTCTTGCCCATTTCGTAAGCCTCTTGCAGCTTGGCGTGGCCTTCGATTTCGCGCGGTCCGCCCACGCCTCCGCAGAATACCGTGCCTTTCAGCTGGCTCTTTCCGAAGCAGTCGATCCAACCGGTGAGGCCCACCTCAGCGCGTTCGTAGACGAACTTGCCGTCTTCGGCGGCGGTGCAGAGCAGGTAGACCTCGCGGAACTTGTAGTCGAGCGGGAACATGGCGTTCATGCGGTCGATGAGGGTCTTCATTTGGCCGCTCATCTCGTAATAATAGATAGGTGTGGCCCAGCAGACCACGTCGGCGTTGAGCACCTTCTCCATGATGGCGTTGGCATCGTCCTTGATGACGCATCGGCCCAATTTCTGGCAGGCCAAGCAGCCCATGCAAAACTTGATATCTTTCCCTTTGAGGCTGATTTTCTCCACGTTATGACCGGCGGCCTTTGCGCCTTCGATGAAACGGTCAGCGAGGATGTCGCTGTTCGAGCCTTGGCGCAGGCTCGTTGAGATGACGATGATGTTTTTCATATTTCGGTTTTGTTTGAATTTGGGCGCAAAGATAGGGGAATTTACCTTATTGTCTTTTGGGATTGGAAAAATTTGTCATTGGGCCAATGGGTCGGATTGCTGGCGATGTAATGGGCGATGGCTCGAAGAGAGGTGTCGTCGCGGACGATGTGTTCAAAATAATTGCGTTGCCATAATTTTCGGTCGAATGGCGGCCATCCCAATTGTTTCACCCCACGGATATATTCATTTGTCGACATGGTTTTGAACCAACGAACGACGGCGGACAATGGCGATCCCGTATTTTCGACGCAATTCGAATCGTCCAAAATGTCGTTTTCCACCCGTAGGGGCGCACCTATGTGTGCGCCCTCATCAAAACCATGTGCGCCCCCATCAAAACCATGTGCGCCCCCATCAAAACCATGTGCATCATTATTGGTATCACGCATTTCATCATCATTGGTGGAAGGGTACACATTTTTCGTGGTAGAAGGGCGCACGTTTGAAATAGGAGGGTGCACGTTTAAAATAGAAGGGCGCACGTTTAAAATAGGAGGGTGCACGTTTGAAACAGAAGGGCGCACACGCAGGTGCGCCCCTACGGCCACGCGCAAATCCGACCCCACGTTTTCCCAAATGCAATGGAAATGGTTGGGCATGATCACCATTTCGTGGCAAACAATATCAGGGAATTTGTTTTGTGTTTCCCAATACCATCGTTCAACCATGCGGCCTGCATCGTTCAACAACATGACATCGTTTTCGATTACCCCGAAAAGGCAATCGCGGTTCTGTGTGCAAATCGTGACGAAATAGAGGCCTTTCGATGCGTAATCGTATCCTTTTAGGCGGATGGATTGGCGATGATGAATATCTGGGTTGTATGGAGACATAACGAGAATGTTTTTCGTGGCAAAAATAGAAAAAATCTCCTCCTTTTCCCGCATTGCGTCTTTTTTCCTATCTTTGCCGCCTAACGCAAATGCATAACGTATGGCCAACACCAACCTCGCCAACGCCAAGACAGCAAAGAACGACGAGTTCTATACGCAATATCCCGATATTCAGAAGGAGATAAACGCCTATCTGGACTATGACCCGAATGTGTTTCGTGGCAAGACGGTGCTCCTGCCTTGCGATGACCCAGAGTGGAGCAACTTCACTAAGTTCTTTGCTCAGAACTTTGAACTATTGGGCTTGAAGAAACTGATTTCCACAAGCTATGCCCCTGAAAGCAAGAAGTACAAGATGCCCTACCAGCCCACGCTCTTCGAGACGCAGCAGCCCTATTTCGACAATGACAAAAGCAAGACGCACGGCAAGATATTCGTGCTCGACCGTGATTTGACAGGCGACCGCCGTATCGACATCAACGACTTGCAATGGCACTATCTGGACGGTGACGGTGATTTCCGTAGTAAAGAGATACGCAAACTGCGTGACGAGGCAGACATCATTGTAACTAATCCGCCGTTCTCGTTGTTCCGTGAGTTCGTAGCTTGGTTGGTGGAGGCTGGAAAGCAATTTATCATTATAGGCAACATGAATTCAGCGATGTACAAAGAAGTGTTTCCTTTAATTAAAGAAAATAAAATATGGCTTGGAAATGGTTTCCAAAGTGGCAATGCTTACTTCCGAATAGACGCTGTTCGCAACGAATATGCAGATGGTGTTTATGATGAAACGACAGGGCTTGTAAAGTTCCGTAATTGCTGTTGGTATACTAACATAGACCATGGGCGTCGACATCAACCTTTACGGCTTATGACTATGGCTGATAATTTCAAGCACAGCAAACATAAAGAAATAAGAGGAAAGAAAGAGTATGAGCCTTATGTTAACTTTGAAGGAATAGAAGTGCCATATACGGATGCAATACCAAGTGATTATGAAGGTGCAATGGGTGTTCCAATTTCTTTTCTAGACAAGTATTGTCCAGATCAATTCGAAATCCTTGGTATTGGGCTTGAACTTGCAAACATGGATATTATTAAAGAAAGACTTGGTAAGCTGAACGGTGGCCCTCGTTTATATGTAGAGCGTGATGGTGAACTTGTCAGATTGTACGAAAGAATACTAATCCGCAAAAAGCAATCAGTATGAAGACAGAATTGAAAATCTACA
>CAMKAR010000173.1 GCA_946410535.1 uncultured Bacteroidales bacterium | reverse complement strand
CCAGGTGCTTATAAGCCAAATCGGTGCACTCGCGGCCACGAGGCGTGCGCATGATGAAGCCTTCTTGGATGAGGAACGGCTCGCAGACCTCCTCAATGGTGCCAGGGTCCTCGCCCACCGCCGTGGCGATGGTGTTGACGCCCACCGGCCCGCCCTTGAACTTGTCAATGATGGTTGTGAGGATCTTGTTGTCCATGTCGTCGAGGCCGTGCTCGTCCACGTTGAGGGCTTTCAGACCGACTTTGGCGATGTCCAAAGTGATGGTGCCGTCGCCTTTGATTTGGGCGAAGTCGCGCACACGGCGCAAGAGCAAGTTGGCGATACGCGGCGTGCCACGGCTGCGACGTGCAATCTCAAAAGCCGCCGTGTCGTCGATGGGCACACGGAGGATGCCAGCCGAGCGTTTCACAATCTTGGCCAAAGTGTGCGCATCGTAATACTCCAAACGTAAATTGATGCCGAAGCGCGAGCGCAACGGTGCCGTCAGCAGGCCGCTGCGGGTGGTGGCGCCAATGAGCGTGAACGGGTTGAGTGTGATTTGGATGCTGCGTGCACTGGGGCCCGTCTCCAGCATGATGTCGATGCGGAAGTCCTCCATGGCGGAATAAAGGTATTCCTCCACCACGGGGCTGAGGCGATGGATTTCGTCGATGAAAAGCACGTCGTTAGGCTCAAGGCTGGTGAGGAGTCCGGCAAGGTTGCCCGGCTTGTCGAGCACAGGTCCAGAAGTCATCTTCATGCCCACACCGAGTTCGTGTGCGATGATGTGCGACAAAGTGGTCTTGCCCAAGCCCGGAGGGCCATGCAACAGGGTATGGTCGAGGGCTTCGCCACGTTGGGCGGCGGCCTTCACGAAGATGCGAAGGTTGTCGACCACCTGTTTCTGTCCCGCAAAGCTCTCGAACATGTCGGGGCGCAGGGCGTTTTCGAGGTCTTTCTCGGCCTTGCTCAAGTGAGAAGCATTCGCGTCAAGGTTACTGTTCATGGCCATAACGTTGGAAATAGCGTGTTTTTCAGCTGCAAAAATAATAAAAATCGGTGGATGACGAAGAATTATGTATTTTTGCAGTCAAAACTATGGTGAAATGAAACGGATCCTTTTCATGATATTGTTTGTGGCAACGGCCTCCATCGCCTTCGCGCAAAGCAATGGTTCAGTGAACGTTAGCCAAGACGACCGCATCGAAAGCCTCATCTCGAAACAGCGGCAACTCTACAAATTGGACAGCTCGTTCAGCGGCTACCGCATCCATATTTTCATGGAAATCGGCAACGAGGCCTTGAAACACGCCGAGGATGTGAAGAAACAATTCGAGAAGGCTTTCCCCGACATCCCGATTTACCTCACCTACGCCGAGCCGTATTTCCGCCTTCGCGCCGGCGACTTCCGCAACCGCGTGGAGGCCGAGAAATGCCTGCGCCGCATCAAACCCAAATTCAAGGAGGCTTTCGTCACGGCGGACATGATTTACCGACCGAAACTCGATTAACGGCGTTTTAGTCATTGCGAACAAAGTGAAGCAATCCAGAAACCAGTGATGTTGGCAATCTGGATTGCTTCGTCGTTCCTCCTCGCAAATCGCAGATTCGACGTAGTCAATGACGCAAAGCGAGTCAAAAGTCAATTTAAGAATAGTTCAACATTGCGAACCACGATACCCAACCGAAGGACAAAGGCCTCCTCGGTAGCGAAACCGATGTGCGGCAACATGATGAGATTAGGTGCGGCAAACAACGGATTTTCAGGCTTCAATGGCGGTTCTGTGCCATAAACATCGGTGGCGGCACCAGCGATTTTTCCTTCCTTCAAAGCATCGGCTAAGGCCTGTTCGTTGACGACGGGGCCACGAGCCGTATTAATTAATAAGGAAGTCGGCTTCATCAAGGCGAAGTCTTTCGCGGTGATGAAGTCGCGGGTGTCGGCATTGAGGGCAATGTGCAGGGTGACGATGTCGGATTTCTTCAAAAGGGTCTCCTTATCAACGAAGGTCACGCCCTCGACTTGTTTCGGGGTGCGGTTCCAAGCCAACACCTTGCAGCCGAAAGCGTTGGCCAATTTTGCCACGCGCTGACCGATGTTGCCCATGCCGATGATGCCGATGGTCTTGCCCCCGATTTCGCGTCCGGGCATGATGCCTTTGTGGTTGCATTGACGTGTAATCGCATCGTTTTCAAGCACTTTGCGATAGAGGTCAATCATCATGGCGATGGCAAGCTCAGCCACGGCCTCGGTGCTATAGCCCGCCGCGTTCTTGACCACGATGCCGCGACGCTGACATTCCTCCATGTCGATGTGGTCCAAGCCCGTAAAGGCGATGGAAAGCATCTTCAAGTTGGGGCAAGCGTCGAGAAAGTCCTTGCGCAACGGGATGTTGCTTTCGACGATGACCTCTGCGCCTTCGGCACGGCGCTTCAGCTCGTCCAAATTCTCGTTGCGGTCAGGATAAATAACCACTTCGTGACCGGCCTTTTTCAGACCATCACAAGCGGCCTCGATTTGTTCCACTTTCAAGCCCAAAGGCTCCAAAAAGACGATTTTCATTTTGCGGCAATCATTTCGATTTCGACCAAGGCCTTCTTGGGCAGTTCCTTCACGGCGAAGGCGGCGCGAGCGGGATAGTCGCCCTTGAAATACTTGCCATAAACGGCGTTCATCTCGCCAAAGTAGCTCATATCGGCGAGATAACACACCGACTTCACCACATTGTCGAAGGTGCAGCCCGCCTCGTTGAGGATGGCCTCAAGGTTTTTCATGCTCTGCTCGGTCTGGGCCGCGACGCCTTCCGGCATCTCACCCGTGGCAGGGTTGATGGGCAGCTGACCCGAGATAAACACCATTCCGTTGGCCTCGATGGCCTGGCTGTAGGGACCTATGGCTCCTGGAGCCTTTGTCGTAGCGATAACTTTTTTCATGGTTGTAAAATTTAAATGTTATTTGAGCGCAAAATTAAGAAAAAGGTCTTTCGGTTCGTAGAAAATATATACCTTTGCGCTTCGAAAATACTCCAACTTTCTACAAGCTCAACAACCATGACATTCAAGAAAGTCCTACGCAAACTCAACAACCGCTATATCTACGCCACTTTGGTGTTCTTGGTGGTCATGCTCTTCATCGACCAGTTCAACCTCTTTGAACAAATCAGGCTGCATCGGTCGTTGAAGGATCAACATCAGCAAATCGAGTACTACGAGAACGAAATCAAGGATAGCAAGGCCTACCTGGACGCCCTTCAAAACGACACCGCTACGATGGAGAAGGTGGCTCGCGAGCAATATATGATGAAACGTGACAACGAAGTCGTCTATCTAATTGAAACTCAAGAATGAAGACCGACCTCCGCATAAAGACCCTTCCTCTTCTATTTTTCTTTTTCCTTCTTTTCTCGGCTCAAAGCCTGTTTGCCCAGTCGCACACCTTGAGCGGAAAAGTCATCGACGAGCGCAACCGCCAAGCCATGGCTTTCGTCAACGTGGTCGTCAACGACGGTCTCAACGGTGTCATCACCGACATCGACGGCAGGTATGAAATCACCGCCAACGAGCCCATCGTGAAAGTCAAGTTCTCGTCCATCGGCTACGAGCCCAAGGAAGTCGCCCTACAAGACGGACAAAAGAAGTGCAACGTCGCCTTGACGCCCAAGACCTTCGAGCTAGGCGAAGTCACCGTGGAGGCAGGCGAGAACCCCGCCCACCGCATCATCGACAGCCTCATGGCCCACCGCAAGGCCAACAACCCCAACTCGTTGGATTCGTACACCTACAAAATCTACGACAAGATGGTCTTCACCATCGACAGCAGCAGCTTCGACCAGGCCTTGGCCAACGACTCCATCAAAGAAAAGAGCGACCTGCGCCTCTTCGACAGCATCCTAAAAAAGAGCGACCTGATGGTGATGGAGACCGCCTCGGAGGTGATGTTTATGGCGCCCGACCGCAAGCTGCAACACGTGCTCGGCACCAAGGTATCAGGCATGAAAGAGCCGACGTTCATCTACCTGGTCAACAGCATGCAAAGCATCAGCTTCTACGACGAGACCATCAGCATCCTTGGCACCGACTACGTCAACCCCATCAGCCGCGGCAGCAAGAAGCATTATTTCTTCGGTTTGGAGGCGGTGAGCCCCATCGGACAGGGCGACTCGCTCTATGTGATTTCGTTCCATCCTATGCGGGGCAGCTCGTTCAACGGCCTGCGCGGCACGATGACTGTCAACAGCGACGGCTGGGCACTGCAAAGTGTGAAGGCATCACCCGACGAGAAAGGCGACCTCTTCGATGCCAGCATCCAGCAGCTGTACCAAAAAGTGGAAGGACAATGGTTTCCGAAACAACTCAACACCAACCTGTTGTACCTTGGCATGAAAATCAATCTGGACGGTGGCAGTTTCCCCTTGGTCGCCGTCGGCAAGAGCTACCTCAGCGACATCGAAATCAAGCCCGAACTCAGCAAACGGCAATTCTCCGACATCGAAATCAAGGTGGATCCCGACGTCGCCTTCCGTGACGAGAGTTTCTGGAACGAGCATCGCATCGACTCGCTGACCGAGCGCGTCAAGGCGACCTATATGCTCGTCGACTCGCTCACCGCCGGCACCAACATTTTCGACCGTGTGATGAACCTGACCACCAGTTATTTGTACGAGTCTGCCATCCCCATCGGATTCATCAGCCTCGACCTCGACCGTATCCTCAGGCTCTCCGCCTCACGAGGCTGGTATTTTGGCTTGGGCGCAAAAACCAACGACCGCCTCTCGCGATGGTTCAGCATTGACGGGCATTTCGGCTACTGGACCCGCATCAAAAGTTGGGACTACGGCGGCGGCCTGAAACTGAAACTCAACCGCGACCGACAGATGGAGCTTAACTTGAAATACGCCCACGGCTCCGAAGTCATGGGCGAATTCAACGGCATGCTTGAACTCGACAACGGCTCAGAGCTCTCGCAACACAACTACAAATACGCCTTCTACGAAAACATCCGAACGCGCAGCGACAGGTTCGACATCACCTACTCCACCCGCTTTGCACGCCATTTCAAGGCTTACCTCAACCTCAGCAGAAGCAACAAAACCTACACCCAAAAG
>CAMKAR010000172.1 GCA_946410535.1 uncultured Bacteroidales bacterium | reverse complement strand
CGACATCTCGCAAAACATCGGCATCGACTCCATCATCAACAAGAAACTCATCGCGGCCAGCTATATGGTGAAATACACGCTTGGCGCCAAAGTCAGCACCTTGAAAAGCCTCAGCGGCATCGATGCCGACATCGTGGAGTTCCAAGTGAGGGCCGGGGCCGCCGTCACCCGCAAGCCCATCGGTCAGCTGCCCATGCCCACCGACGCCATCATCTGCGGCATCACCCGCGACGGCGAAAGCTTCATCGCCACCGACGACTTCCAAATCGAGCCCGACGACCAGGTTGTCGTTTTGGCCCTGCCCAACGGCATCCCGGCAGTTGAACGATTATTCCACTAACAATGGCGTTCAAAAGCAAAATAAACCATCCGTTGGTCCTCAGGATTGAAGGCTTTTTGCTGCTCATCGAAGGCTTCTTCATGCTGACCGTGCTTCCCGCCACCTATCTCTATCGCGGGTTGTATGCCTTCAGTATGCCTTTCTCGGCCCTCATCACCCTACTGACGGGGTTCATTCTGCTCATCGCCACCCGCACGCACCGCAACGACAAAACCAGTCAGCGCGACGGTGTCTACATCGTTTGCATCTCATGGTTGGTCATCTCGTTTTTCGGCGCCATGCCCTATCTGCTCAGCAAGAGCGTACCCAACTTCACCGATGGCTTCTTCGAGGCGCTGTCGGGCTTCACCACCACCGGTGCCACCATCCTCACCAACATCGAGTCGGTGCCAAAAGACATCCTGCTGTGGCGCAGCATGACGCAATGGATTGGTGGTCTGGCCATCATCGTGTTCACCATCGCCATCCTGCCCTTCCTGAGCATGAGCGGAATGCAACTCTTCGTGGCCGAAATCAACGGCATCAACTATGACAAACTGCACCCACGCGTCATGCACACCGTGAAACGCATCTGGGGATTGTATCTGTTTTTCACCCTTTTGGAGACCTTCTTGCTCTACCTTGGCGACATGGACCTCTTCGATGCCCTCTGCCATTCGCTGACCACCATCAGCTCGGGCGGCTTCTCGACCCGAACGGCAAGCATCGGAGCCTATTCCAACTATTCGCAGGTGGTGGTCACCATCTTCATGGTGCTTTCGGGCTGCAACTTCTCGCTGCTCCTGCTTTCGCTGAGCTGGCGTTCGTTTGCCATCCTGAAAAACCAGGAGTTCCGCACATTCCTGCTCTATACCCTGTTCTTAGGCATAGGCATCGGGATAGTGTTGCTCTTTGCCCGTCACCTGAGCTTCGGCAGCGCTTTCCGCCAGTCGTTCTTCAGCGTCATTTCCACCTTCACCACCACGGGCTTCTTCGTGGGCGACTACACGCAATGGCCTGCTTTCTTGGGCATCATCCTCTTCCTGCTGATGTTCATCGGTGCCTGCTCAGGCTCCACCTCGGGCGGCATCAAGATTTTCCGCCACCTGATTTTCCTCAACAACTCCTTCCTCGAACTGAAGCGCATCATCCACCCCAACGCCGTGCTGCCCGTGAAAGTCAACGGGAAATCCATCTCGACGGGTGGCGTCTACAAAAACATCACCTTTATTGTCATCTATTTTTTGGTGTTCGTCGTTGGCGCCATCATCCTGCTCGCCACGGGCATCGACTTCAACACGGCCATCGGCGCATCGGTGGCCACCTTGAGCAACGTCGGCACCGGCATCGGAAGCGTAGGTCCCGGCGGTTCCTATGTGTTGTTCCCGCTCGGCACCAAGTGGGTGCTCATGCTATTGATGCTCTTAGGCAGAGTCGAGCTTTTCTCGCTTATCACCTTGCTGTCGCGCAGTTTCTGGAGGAATTGATTTTTGGCAATCTTTTTCGGGAACAATTCATCTTTTTACTATTTTTGCCTGCACAAATCTTTACCAGCATGAAAAAAACACTTCTCTCTGCGCTCTTGCTGCTTTGCGTGAGCGCCTTCGCCCAAAAGCAATACACCCTGCAATCGCCCGATGGAAAAATCACCGTCACCGTTGAGGCAGACGAACAATTGACTTATGCCGTAACGCATGGAAAAACCTGTGTGTTAGCACCTTCAGTCATCGGAATGACACTTGCCGACGGGAAACAGTTGGGACAAAAACCCGTCGTCAAGAATGCCAAGACACGTTCCATCAGCCAATCGGTGAAGACCCAACTCTACAAACGCGCAGAAATCCCTGAGGTCTATAATGAGCTGACGCTTACCTTGAAAGGCAATTACAAAGTCATCTTCCGTGCTTACGACGAAGGCGTGGCCTACCGTTTCGAGACCGATTTCCGCAAGCCCATCATCATCGAAAATGAGACTGCGGACTTCAACTTCGATGCAGACTATCAAGGTGTTATTCCATACGTTTTGCGCCGAGCCGGACAAGAAGGCGACCTCATCAGCCAGCAGTTCTACAACTCGTTTGAGAACACCTACACCCATACCAAGCTGAGCCAGATGGACCCTGAAAAACTGGCCTTTCTGCCTTTGTTGGTCGAGCTCAACGATGGCAAGAAAGCCGTCATCACCGAGGCCGATTTGGAGGACTTCCCCGGTTTATATTTGAGAAACAAAGACGGCAAAAACACGCTCTCGGCAGTCCATGCGCCCTACCCCAAGACCCGCGAGCAAGGTGGCCACAACAACCTGCAATGGCTGGTGAAAGAGCGCGAAAGCTATATCGCTAAAGTCGATGGCAAACGCGCCTTCCCTTGGCGTTGCATCGTCATTTCCGAAAACGACAAAGAGTTGGCCGACAGCGACTTGGTTTATCTTTTGGCCTCGCCTTCGCGCATCGAGGATGATTCGTGGATCCAACCCGGCAAGGTGGCTTGGGACTGGTGGAACGCATGGAACATCTATGGCGTCGACTTCAAGGCGGGCATCAACAACGACACCTATAAATATTACATCGACTTCGCCTCGCAATACGGCATCGAATACGTCATCCTCGATGAAGGCTGGGCCGTCAACAAGCAGGCCGACCTCTTCCAGGTGGTGCCCGAAATCGACATCAAGGAACTCGTCGACTATGGTGCCGAACGCAACGTGGGCATCGTGCTTTGGGTGGGCTATGCCGCCATCGACAAGGACATGGACAACGTGTGCCAATACTATTCCGACATGGGCGTGAAAGGCTTCAAGGTCGACTTCATGGATGGCGACGACCAGATGATTGTCGACTTCTATTACCGCATGGCCGCGACAGCAGCCAAATACCAACTCTTCGTTGATTTCCACGGTGCCTACAAGCCTACGGGACTGCACCGCACCTATCCCAACGTGCTCAACCACGAAGGCGTTTACGGCCTCGAACAAGCCAAGTGGGACAACAAGAGCGACTTCGTCTTGAACGAAGTCACCATCCCTTTCATCCGTATGGTGGCCGGTCCGATGGACTACACCCAAGGCGCGATGCGTAACGCACAAAAGAACAACTTTGCCGCTGTCTACACCGAAGCCATGAGCCAAGGCACACGCTGCCGTCAATTGGCTGAATACGTGATATTTGAATCGCCGTTCAACATGCTTTGCGACAGCCCGAGCAACTACCTGAACGAAGACGAATGCACCCAGTTTATCGCCTCCGTGCCGACCATTTGGGACGAGACGGTTGTCCTCGACGGAAAAGTGGGCGAATACTTGGTTATCGCCCGCCGCAAGGACTTCCACTGGTATGTGGGTGCTATCACCAATTGGGAGGAGCGCGACCTCTATCTTGACCTCTCGGTGTTACCTAACTTTGGCGCCAAGTCAGGACGCATCTTCCGCGACGGCCCCAATGCCAACCGCGCCGCCCGCGACTATGTGGCCGAACAAATCCAGGTGATGGGCAACAAAGTGAAAGTGCACCTCGCCAAAGGCGGTGGCGCTGTGATGGTCTTCTGAATTTTGAATCTTAAATTTTAAATCTTTGAATCTTAAATCTTTAAATACCCATCGTTTCCTCGCCTTCGACTGTGGCGCCACCAGCGGAAGGGCCATCCTCAGCACCATCAAGGACGGCGGCTTCACGATGGAAGAAATCTACCGTTTCCCGAACCAAACCCTCGAAATCGGCGGGAAATACTATTGGAATGTCTATAGCATCTACGAGCATTTCCTCAAATGCCTGACCGATTTGGGCAAACGTCACATTCCATTGGATTCCATCGGCATCGACACTTGGGGCGTCGACTTCGGCTGCATCGGGCACGACGGCACCTTGCTCGGCCTGCCCCGCGCCTACCGCGACCCTTACACCGAAGGCATCCCTGAGAAGTTCTACAAAATCGTCCCACACGATGAGCTTTACGCCTTGACGGGCATACAAATCATGAACTTCAACACGGTGTTCCAAATGTTCGCACAAGCCGAAGAAGGCAGCGTGGCCTACCAACACGCCAAGCGTATCCTCTTCATGCCCGACCTGCTGTCGTATATGCTGACGCGCGGCAAGGTGTGCGAAAGCACCATCGCCTCCACCTCGGGATTGGTGAACCCGAAAACGCAGCAGTTTGAACCGTCGCTGATGGCGGCGGTAGGCTTACGGCAAGACCAACTGCCCGACCGAGTGCAAGCTGGCGAAACTGTGGGCAGGTTGCGCTACAACATCGCAAAAGACACCGGTTTGGGCGAGGTTCCCGTGGTGGCCGTGGCAGGTCACGACACAGCTTCGGCCATCGTTGCCGTTCCTGCTGAGGATGAGCATTTTGCCTACCTCAGCAGCGGCACTTGGAGCCTGATGGGCATTGAGGTCGAGGAGCCGATTATCAATGGGAAATCCGCTCAGCTCAACTTCACCAACGAAGGCGGCATTGAAGGCACCACACGCTTCCTGAAGAACATCACGGGGATGTGGCTCGTGGAGCAATGCCGCAAGAAATGGATGGCGCAAGGCAAGGACTACACCTATGCCCAAATGACCGAAATGGCCGCGTCGGCGAAAGCCTACGCAGGCCGCATCAATCCCGACGACCCGCGCTTTGCCAACCCCACCGACATGGAAGCGGAAATCAAGAACGCCGTGGCCGACAATGGTTTTGCCGTTCCTGCAAACGATGCAGAACTGCTCAGCTGCATCTACCACAGCCTCGCCGAGCGTTACAAGGAAGTGCTTGACATGTTGCAAGAAATGGCGCCGTTCAAGATCGAGAAGCTGCACATCATCGGCGGCGGCTCGGCCAATG
>CAMKAR010000171.1 GCA_946410535.1 uncultured Bacteroidales bacterium | reverse complement strand
TACAAATCGCAGAACAATGGTGCAGAGCCTGACGAAGACTATCTCGAACATTTCCATAAAATTGCCTGCCTCGACGAAGAAGTAAACCGTTATCGCATCCAAGCCACGGGAATATTACAAGACTTCATGCAAAACACGTTGGATGAGGCGTCAAGCAAGATAGAGACGGAGAACAAGGAGAAGGAGTTGCAAATCAGGCGGGAAATGGACGACATCAAGCCCAAAACGTTCATGCACGGCGTATGGCAGAGCGCGTTAGGGTCGCTTTTCTTGATGCTGGCACTTGCGGCAATGATGTTTTTCTTCATCATGTCGAGCCATGAATACACATTCACCATCGGCAACGGAGGGGTGAAGAAAATACAGGAAAAGGAAGTGCAGGCTCCGCCTTCAGCCGAGCCTGAATCGGAAGGATTTGGAGCACAAGACCCGCAAGCCACCCCATAAGGGCGGCTTTTTTTGCAAATTTCCCACAAAAAAACTTGCACAATCCAAAAAAGCCGTATATTTGCAGCGTCAAAAATCTACAAGCGGCACTGACCGCTGACCTGCAAAGTCGGCTTTTTTTGTGCCCGAACCTTATTGATAATACAAAAGAGTCAAAATTCGGCTCCATACGGACGCGGTAGCAGTAATGCCCGCAAGGTCGCGCTTGTAGAACCTTGACACCCGTATCGGAGCCGTTATTGTTTAACGATCAAAACAAAGAATACTATGACACACGAAGAAAAGATGGAGAAATTCCGCGAGAAGTGCAAGATTGTCGCCGCCTACATCAACTATCTGGGCGGAAAGACAGACGAGTTCCCCTATACAAGACGCGAACTGAAGAAAGCGTTGCAGGCTGTATTGATTGCCGCCAACAAGCAAGCGAGGTTCCGTGAATACGTACATCACAAGAAACTGGAAGAAAAAAACATTGAAACGGCGCACATGGAAGAGGATGAAGGGTTTGAAACCCGACACTTGTTCCCGCCTTTCAAAACTAATAACTAATCAATTGTTTAATGTCAAAATCTACAAGAAATGGAAAAACAGAATCAAAAGACACTGGTGATCTTCAGGGATTGCCACAAGAGGAACAACCTGGTTATCCCCATCGAGGACCGCTACGAGGAGCGGTTCTACCGCAACTTCGCCCGCCGCATGGGCTGGCCGTGCTGCATCCGCAAGACCGAGGTGCAGCCCGCCGCCATGGCCGCCGCCGCCGAGAACAACTGGCGCAAGCCTGCCACCATCGTCGAACGTCCGCGCCCACGCTTGGGCGGTGCCTTCAACCTTGCACTCACTGCAAGCACTATGGAAGGAGGTGAGAGATGAGAAGCCACAAAGCGCTTGACTGCCCCTTAGCCGACTTCAGTGCCTTGGTTGCCTGGCACGACATTGAAATGAAGAAAGACATCAATGAAGCATTTGTCGTAAGACCGGACGGTTTTGACATTTTACGCGACTACATCGCTGAACTTGACCATATTTTGATTACTGGCAAGGTTTCGGATTTCAAAGTGTTGCGTACTATGCGTAATGACCTCGACATCACACGAAAAGAGTTTGTGAAGCTTAAGATGGAAGGATTATATGAGGACGGGAAAGGAGGTGAGAGATGATGACACGCATCATCGACTCGGAGAAAAGGAAGGCTTTCGAGCAAAGCTGGAAGCGCGACCAATACCGCCATCCGCAGGGCGACATCGCCAAGTTCAACGCCTGCTTCTTCGCCAACACCTTTGTCAGCGAACTGGAAGGCGAAAATGGCGCAAGTCTTAATGTTGACCGCTGCTTCCTTGATTTCGACCAGTGCAGCGGCTGCGGCCACCACCAGGACTGCGCCCTGCGCCGCCTGCGCATCAGCATCATCAACGCCATCGACTTCAGCACGAAGCACTACAGGAAGCAATTCAAGAAAGGAGGTGCGCAATGAGTAAGATGTATATCAGCTGCGAGACGCTAACCGACTGGTTTGCTGACTACGATGCCGACAAGTCGCAATGGATCATCACCGAAATCATCGACAACCTTTGCCAAGGCTTGGCAGAGACGAACATCCTTTTGGTCGACACCTCCGACAAGGAAGAATCAGCGAAGCTGCGCACCATCAACAACGCCATTGTCAGTGCCGTGCGCGACATGAAGAAGCTGGCCAACGAAGTGACCGAACTCATCGCCAACGGCGAGGTGCTCACGCAAGGCAGGGCAAAGAAAGGAGGTGAGAAATGAAAAAGAAGAATTATCCTATTAGCAGGGCGGCATCGGGTTTCCCCGTATGCGATTACGAAACGCTGATGAAGTGGTCGGATATTGAATATAGGAAAAACGCCGCCGGAGAATGGGAACCAGCTCAATGCCTTTTTTGCTTCAACCCGATACACAAATACATCGAGCAGCTCGACAAAATCCTTCTTACGGGCGAGATGGGCGACCACAAGACCTTGTGCGACCTGCGTGCCGACCTTTCCAAGTTGGAGGAAGATTTCCACAAAAAGAACCTTGCCGGGCTTAACGGCAAATTGAGCAGGGCAGAGGTCACGGATTGGCATTATGTCAACGAGAAGGGCCAAATGATAGACGCAGTCCGGTTTGTGCGCCGTGCGCTAAAGAACGCGGATGTATGTTCAATCAAGTTCGATTCGGAGTATTGCAGATTCACGATAAGAAGAGAAGACACCCGTGAGCATTACACCATTTACAAACTTTCGTACCCCGACGCGGCCAGGGCGATGATGGACATTCCCGTCGTGCCGTTCCGCTTCTTCGAGAAGGAGTGCGACTGTTTCGAAGACCCGCTTAAAGACATCCGGGGAAAAGTGAAAGGAGGTGTGAACGCATGAAGCTGACACTATTGGAGATACAGACGCGGCTGGTTGAGATAGTCGCAGAACTTCAAACCCATGAGGAACACGGTGCCGCGATTCGTGAGCAAGTGAATCAATTGATTCTCGACATGAACGAAGATTGAGGGTTGTAACATTGCAACCTGTTGACAGGAACGGAAATTGTCGTATATTTGCGGCAAGAAAGGAGAATATAAAATGTGGGCATTCGTTGACATAGGATTTGCGGGCGGCATCGTAGCCATCATCCTGTTTGTGGTTTGGGCGATAAAAGATTATCGCGAGCATAAGCCCGTCAAACCTCATGACTATGCCCACGACAAAGAGTTCCAAAAGTATATCGAAGAAGAATCGGCCAAGGTAGACGAATTCTACAACAAGGTCAAGGCTGATTGGGAAAAGAAGTACGGTCGTTCTTGGGACGAATAGGAAAGACTTCCTTTTTTTGTCACTGCAAAATAAGGTTTGGCGCATAGTTTTGCGTCAAACCTTATTTTTATGGCAGACAATAGAGATACTTTTGTTTCCGAGATTTACGTCAACAACGAGCAGGCCAACGATGCCATTGCCGAGATGACAAAGCAGCTTGCCAAGCTGACCGACAAATACGACGACCTTGCGGCAAAGAACGAGAAACTGGCCGCGAAAACAAACAAGGCCAAGGCTGCGATGGAAGAAACGGCCAAGGCCTTGGAGGGGATGAAGGAAGGCACCGAGGAATACGCCAAGACTTCGAAGAAACTCAAAGAACAGGAAAAGGCATACAACGACCTTGCCAAGAAACTCGAAATCAGCAAGCACAAGACCGACCAAGCGAAGCGTGAGATGGATTCGATGCAAGAGAGTATCAAGAGGGCCGACGAGGGCGTCAAGAAGTTCGGCAAAGCCATGGAAAACCTTTCGGGGAAAAGCATGGAAAACCTTGTAAGGATGCAACGCCAGTTAAGGTCGGAACTCGACAAGACGAAACCCAATACCAAGGAATGGGACGAATTGGCCAAGAAATACCAGCAGGTGACTGCCGAAATAAAGCGGCTTGAAGCAGTCCAAAGCGGCGTGGTGACAAAACAAAAAGGTTGGCTACAGCGGCTGAATGGCGTTTCGAGCGCATTCCTGTTCATCGGGCAGGCGGCTAGGACGGCCATAGCCGTGGCTCGCCGCTTCGCCGATGCCTACAAAACCATCTCCAACTTCGAGCAGGCCAACGCCAACCTTGCATCCATCCTTGGCGCGACCTCGGACCAGATGGAGAAGCTGGAGAAGGCGGCCATCGCCTTGGGCAGCAGCACGCGCTATTCGGCCTCGCAGGTGACGGGCTTGCAGACCGAGCTGGCCAAGTTGGGCTTCGGGGTAAAGGAGATCACGGACATGAGCCCGGCGGTGCTGAACTTCGCGGGCAGCGTGGGCACCGACCTTGCCAGTGCAGCAGCGTTGGCGGGCGTGGCGCTGCGCTCGTTCAACCTCGGGAGCGAGCAGACGGAGGAC
This sequence comes from uncultured Bacteroidales bacterium, assembly GCA_946410535.1. Next base: position 853 of record CAMKAR010000171.1, on the reverse strand, counting down.
GCATTGGGGACGATGGCGGTGGCTTGCAACAAATCGGCCCTGTCGTTCACCTACTTGCAGAACTCGTTCAGCACGATTGCGCCTGTGGCGAAGACCTACGGCCTCTCGCTGAAGGACACGATAGCCCTGCTTGGCACGTTGGCCAACGCGGGCTTCGACGCAAGCAGCGCGGCCACGGCGACGAGGAACATCTTGCTGAACCTGAGCGACACCAACGGCAAGTTGGCCAAGGCGTTGGGCGGCTCGGTGCATTCATTCGAGGACATCATGGGCGCGATGAAGAAACTGCGCGACCAAGGCGTAGACCTGAACACGACCCTCGAACTGACCGACAAACGCAGCGTGGCGGCCTTCAACACCTTCCTCGACGGGGCGGAGAGCGCAATGACGCTGCGGGGCGAACTGGAGAACGTGGACGGCGAGCTGCAGACGATGGCCGACCAGCGGGCCAACACCGTTGAAGGTGCCATCGATGGGATGAAGTCGGCATGGGAAGGCTTGGTTTTGAGTTTCAGAAACAGCACGGGGAGGTTTGCCAAGGTGTTCAAGTTTCTCACCGATGGCATCAACGGCATCCGAGACTTGATTGACCCCGAAGGAAGCATAGAGGAGCGGACGGCAAAGATGTATTCCGAAATGTTCCGCAACATAGGCAACGAATTTATCTCCGTGGAAGAAACGCGGGAGAGGGTTTGGGCGAAATACCAAGAACTTGAAAAATCCATTAGGGAAGGCGGGGGTGGCGCAGTGTACAAAAAACACGCATTGGAGGGATTAAAGAAGGCTTATAACGAGGTGATGCCGGAACTGACCAAGATGGCTGAAGCGGCTAACGAGAAGGTATTGGAAATCA
>CAMKAR010000170.1 GCA_946410535.1 uncultured Bacteroidales bacterium | reverse complement strand
AACAACAAAAGCACAAAAAAATGAAAAAAAGAAGCAATTTCATCGCATTGGCCGTTCTGACGGCTACCGTTTCACTCTTCTCATGCGAAAGCAAGAAGCAGCCAACCATGACTCCGCAAAGTACCGAACTTTCGGGCGACCTTAAAGACTATTTTGAGGTGGTCGACAAGGAAATAACAGCGGGTGACGACTCATGGTCGCTTTGGAACATCGAGCTGAAGCGCACCGACAAACCGTTCCCTTGGGAAGAAGACGTCACCATTGCCAACTTCAACGACTTCTATTCCGACGGCAGGGCCTACTGCAAAGTGGGCTTCGGCTTGGAGACTTTCGACAAGGACGGGAACCTCGTCGGCAAACGCGCCGCGACCGCTTGCGGCCTTTTGGGACCCTACAGCAGCCAAGACGTCATCGACCTCATGAAACTTCAACCCGGCGAAACGGGCTTTATCCGTTGGGATGGCATGAATGAGAAAGAGGCGAAAGGAAAGAAATTCACCTTCAAAATCACATCGGCCATTGAAATGGTGGGGGCAAAACCAAGCAATGCATCCGCCTCAAACAACTGGGACAAGGTGCTGGACAGCTACGAAGCATACGTCAACAAGTATGTCGCCTGCATGAAAAAGGCGATGAGTGGCGACACCAAAGCCTTGAGCGAATACCTTTCGCTTCTCGAAAAAGCCGAGGAGCTTGGCGAGCAACTGGAAAACGCCTCAAGCAGCATGACGGCCAAGCAAGTGAGCCGCTACACGAAAATCAACACCAAGATGTTGGAAGCCGCCGCGAGCGGATTCTAAAGCACGAAATCCACGAAAAACCAACATTGCAGCTATTGTATGTCCGAAAAATCCCTATATTTGCAGCGTAATCAAGCAAAAGAAAGGCAATTATCGAAGCAAATACAGAGTAATAAGACATACTGAAAAGCGGACAGACCGTTCTTGATCCTCAATTTCCACTTTGGCCGAAAGGCTGTACTTCAAGGATAGGTTAGTTTGCGCTGCAATGTTGTAGCGTGGATTGATTTGTAAGAAGTACGGGCGTGGAAACCTGAGGATCGGACAATGAGATTCACGCTTTCTTTGTGCCTGAAGCCACACAGAAAAATGAACACACCTAATCCGTATAATTAATCATTAAAACTCAAACACTCATGATTTACAAATTCTCAAAAACGCTGACTTACAGCGATGTGAAGTGGCACTTTTTTGCTTTAACCAAGCCGCAATGCGCAAATCTCGTTGGAGTTGACGTCCAAATTGAATGCTCGGATGGCAGCAAGTATGCAAGCAAAATCGACAACTATGGGCGCATTAAAGCGCTACAATTCTTCAAAGACCATCCGTGGGCCGAGGAAGGCGACACTTTCGACTTTGAAGTCGACATTGAGCTTGCCACAGTCAACATCGATCTCAGCAACCAAGATTTTGACAATGTGAAGTATTCCGCCGAGAGAGAACTGTCACCAGCCAACGAAGCCGAGGTTAGGGATTTCATCGCCGAGTGCATCCAAAAAGGGCAACTGGACTCATTGTCCCTCTATCAAGGCATCCAGGGCATAGAGTTCGACACAAAGGAAGTCGGTAGAATCGATTTGCTTTGCACAGACCAACAAGGCAACTTCGTCGTCATTGAAATCAAGAAAGACAGAAGTGGCGACAAGGTGGTTGGCCAAATCCAACGTTACATGGGCTGGGTCAAGAAGCATCTCGCGGGCGACAAGGACGTGCGAGGAATCATCGTACTTCGCAAGCACGAGGATGATTTTGATGCCGACAAGCAATTGTTGTATATTGACTATGCAGTCAATGACAACCCGAACATCAGTGTGAAGTTCTACAAAATGAGCCTGTGCCTCACAGATGAATGATGCCAACAGAGCCCACTAAATCACCAGCCTTCCGCCCTTAAACGGAAGGCTTTTTTTATCCCCCCCAATTATTTTCAGACAAGCCCACCGACTCTGCTCGAAAATGGCAGAGTTTTGTTTTTGTTTTGCCGACGGAAACGACAAAACAAAAGCATCATGAAAGCAAAATCATCCGCATTGCTCGACATCGAAAAAATCTTCCAAGCTTCAGAAGACTCACAAATGAACAGCCAATCCTTGGCCAAAAACGCCAAACTTCTCGAAAGATTGGCTAATAGATTGGGAATCAGTAGAGAACAAGCCACTTTGTTTGCCATCATCGCCTGCTCGTCGTGCATTGTGAAGAAGAGAACATTACTTCAAACAGACCGAGAATTGGGTTTTAATATGTCCGAAAAAAGCTTTACTTTTGCCCTCGAAAAGCAAAGACTTTTATGGACAAACTCATCAAATGCATCTGGATTGCTAACATGTAAACTGATCGTGCTCATCTACTTAACAAAACAGAAACTCAACGTTGTGGGTAGACACCAAGCATTAGGGCAGAAACGTTGAAACAAAAAACTGAAATTTGTAGATTTTTATAGTTAAACAATTGAAAATCAATGGGCAGAAAATTTGTTATTCAATCCATGTGTATTTCGTGGCGCGTCCATTGCCTCGCATGGAAAGACAACCGTCTTTGCAAAGGTTGGCAATCAAGGAACGGCTTTGTTTCAAGGTCAAAAGAGGGTTAAGGGCTTTCGCGATGTTCGTGGACGACGCGCCCAAGGCACTTTTGGTGGAATAATAAACCCGTCTGATGGTCTCCGCCCCGTATTTTTTCGACCAATTGGTATATGCCTGTTCAAAGAAAGCCACTCCCATTGTATAAAGGAAATGCTCGTCTTCTTGAATCGCCCCTTTTTCAACGAGCGTGTCTATGCTGTTTGGGAATAGCGAATCCACGTCTCTGTTGTATATGTGATAAAGGTTTATCAGTTCGTATGAGTTGAGTCGCTGTCCCCATTTGCGAAGGAAAAGATAGAGTTTCGGACTCGATATTGTCGCTTTGAGGCGAACGCAGACAAAGTAGTCGTCTGAATTAGAGTAGTCGGGCAGGGGTTTCCCTTCTTTCACGCAATTGGCAAACATGATGTTCGCTCCCTGCCCCGAGCGTTCTATCCACCCCGTTTTCTCCATCGTTTCGGCCAAAAGCCGGTTTCGCGGAGAACTCGGCACGGTCAGTATATTGCCTATGTTGACACCGAACGGAAATCCTCCAGGATTCACAACCTCCATGACGTCAGGGTATTGCCTTATCACCACGTCGCCTGTCAGTTGATAGCTGCGGTGAACGCAAGCGTTAAGGAGTGCCTCCCTTATCGTGGTGCGGTTGTATGCTGGTACATCGTGTATTGTCGGCATGTCCTCAACATGCAATAATGGGTTTGCCAAAGGTTGGTTGAGGTAATCCCACACATTGTCAATCATGGTAAAAAGGGGGAGGCGGAACTCGCGCCGTGCAGAATACCTCTCGTCGGCATGGCTGTTGCGGAACTCCACGACCACATTGCTTTGAGGCAGGTGCTTTTCAATCGCTTTCGGGCTGCCCAATAGTATCAGGGCGGCGTAAGTCAATTTGCCATCGGAGTCGGACAATCTCAATTCGGTGAGCAATTGAGGCAAAGGAGTTGTCAAGACATCCTCGTTGAGCCTTTTGTCGGCGATAAGCCGCCTCATGGACGACACCGCAGCCCCATCCAAGTCGTCAATGGTCAACCCTGCACAAGGACGAGCCGAGAAATCCGGATCTTGTTCGTTGATAATGGAGAAATATTCCGAGTCGTCCATTTCGCGCAAACTATCGCCTGTGCGCATGAGTGGCACGCCCTCGAAACGCAGAGCCTTGCCTATTGGCCTCGATGGTATGTGGAAAACCACGACGCGTAATTTGTTGTCGAACAGCTCCTCTATATGCACTCTGATAGCCAAACGATTGTAGATTTCATCTTCCAATTGCCCGATTTTGCCCTCCGCAAAATTGCTGCCAACAACAAGGTGCGGGTATTTGTCGGTCATTCCCAATACCAAACGGCCGCCTTTTTCATTCGCCAATGCGACGATATAACCTAATACGCATTTACGCCTTTCCCTAATGTCGTCGTGGCTTCCGCCAGCGAAAGGAAAGTTCCTTTTTGCCTCTTTAAACTCAACGTGGTCTTCTTGCTCCATGAGTTTCTGCAATTCCGATATAGTGCTCATTCCTTGGAAATTTCTGCAAAGATACAAAACATAATCCGAACTTGGGCAGAAATACAAAAACGGAAAGCTGAAAATTGTCGATATTTATAGTTAAACAATTGATAATCAATGGGCAGAAAATTTTGTATTATATTAAGTTTAGGCTCCAACTTGACGGATAGCAGAAGAAACTTCTTACCTTTGCAGTCAAAAAAGCCCCGCCATGGACAAACTCATCAAATGCATCTGGATTGCCAACACCGTCGCTGATCGCCGCGACGCAGGTATCACCCTGAAGGAACTGAACGAACGATGGACGCGCGACGGCGACAACGACCCCATCCCCGAACGCTCGTTCCACAACTACCGCCAATACATCGCCGACGTGTTTGGCATCGACATCGAATGCGACAAAAGCCGCAATGCTTACTACATTCCCCAAGGCGAGCGTGAGGAGATGCTCGGCAACGACCTCAAGATGTGGCTGCTGCACAGCTTTGCCGTCAACAACAGGCTTTCGGCAAACCTCGATTTGCGCAAGCGAGTGCAGTTTGAACCCATCCCGGGAGGCATCGAGCATCTGGAGCCACTGATGGAAGCCCTGGAGAAAAACCTCGAAGTCGAAATGCACTACAAGCGGTATTATTACACCGACCAAACCAAACGATACCTTTGCAAACCGCTCGCACTGAAGCTGTTCAAGCAACGTTGGTACCTCATCGCCCTCAACGAAAGGGAAGAAATACGCTGCTTCGCCTTGGACCGCATTGACGATCTCAAAACCACAGAAACGGTTTTCAAGAAGCCCGATGATTTCGACTTGGCGACTTATTTTAAGGATGCTTTCGGCATCTATGTGGAGCCTAATTTGCAGACGGAGGAAATCGTCATCAAGGCCGACATCGACCAGAGCAACTTCCTGAAAGGCTTGCCCTTGCATCCGTCGCAACACATCGTGGAGGAGAGGGAGAACTACTGCATTTTTTCTTGGCGACTCAAGCCTTCCTACGACTTCATCCAGCAACTGCTCACGATGAACGCACATATCGAAGTGTTGGAGCCGGTTTCGCTGCG
>CAMKAR010000169.1 GCA_946410535.1 uncultured Bacteroidales bacterium | reverse complement strand
GTTGGATAAAATTAGGTACCTTCGAGGAGAAGGAAGGTCATAACTTTGACAAAATCGCGACGGGACACTATGCCCGCTCGTGGGAAGACAAAGACGGCATCTTCTGGCTCGGCACCGCAGCCGACACCTTCAAGGACCAGACCTATTTCCTCGGGCGCATCACCTATGCGCAGCTGAGCAAGGTCATCTTCCCCATCGGCGACATACCCAAGCCCGAAGTACGCAAATTGGCCGCACAATATAAACTCCCGAGTGCGGAACGCCATGACAGTCAGGGGATTTGCTTTTTGGGAAAAATCAACTACAACGACTATATCCGCGAGTATTTGGGCGAGATGCCTGGCGACATCGTGGAGTTGGAAACTGGCAAGAAATTGGGTCGCCACAAAGGCTTTTGGTTCCATACCATCGGGCAGCGCAAGGGCTTGGGCTTGGGCGGCGGCCCGTGGTTCGTGGTGAAGAAAGACATCCCGAACAACATCGTCTACGTTTCGCAGGGCTACGACCCTGTGGCGCAATACACCAACATCGTGCCTCTTGGCGACTTGCAGCCGATGAACCCCAAGCTGCAGTTCGTCGACGGGCAGCGTGTGCGTTTCAAGATCCGTCACCAGCCGGAGTTCACCTTTGGGACTTTGCACCTCTCGGAGCGAGGTGCCGACATCGAGTCGGAGGTGGCCATTTCGGGCGTGGCCCCAGGGCAGTTTGGGGTGGTTTACCATGAGACGGAGCCGTATGTCATCGGCAGCGGCGTTATAGTGGAGAGTTGTTAGTTTAGATTTAGGAGTTATGAGCAATATATCCAACCGCATCCTCTACGAGGATAACCATCTAATCATCATCAACAAACTGCCGTCAGAAATCGTGCAAGGCGACAAGACGGGCGACGTATGCCTGCTCGACGAAGTGAAACAATACATCAAGGAGAAATACGACAAGCCGGGCAACGTGTTTGCCGGCCTCGTCCACCGCATCGACCGCCCCGTGAGCGGCGCCGTCGTCTTTGCCAAGACGAGCAAAGCCCTCTCGCGCATGACCGTGAAGGTGAAAGACCGTGACTTCCGCAAGACCTACTTAGCCTTGGTGAAAAACCACCCACCCAAGCAGACCGATGTGTTGGAAGACTATATCGTGAAAAACGAGAAGATGAACAAGTCGTTCGTCGTGCCCGAAGGCACCAAGGAGGCCAAGTTGGCACGACTCAGCTATCGTGTAGTCGGAAAGTCAGAAACTTTTTATCTGCTTGAAGTTGAATTGTTTACAGGTCGTCATCACCAAATCCGTTGCCAATTGGCGCACATCGGTTGTCCCATCCGTGGCGACTTGAAATACGGCTATCCGCGCAGCAATCCCGATGCCTCCATCAGCCTCCATGCCTGGCGCATCGCCTTTGAGCATCCGGTTTTGAAGACACAAATCGAGGTGACGGCACCGTTGCCCGAGGTCTCGCCTTGGACAGCGTTTCGTCAGTTGGTAATTGACAATTGATAATTACCAGTTATACGTTTAACCCCTGTCCTGGATTGCCACACTACGTTCGCAATGACGCAAAGCGACAACTGAACAACTGATAACTACAAACTATTCAACTATCTCAACCTTAATGCCTTCGTCGGCCTTCTTCAGCCTGAAGCCGAACATCATCATGATGATGCCGAACGCCAAGGCCATGATGCCCGTTATGGTCACAAAGATTTCTGCCGACTCGAAAGGATTGAGAACCAAGAGGACGCCAAACAGAATGCTCAGAATGGCACTCACAAGATAGAAACCACGGTTGACGAGGAACCGGAACCGCATTATGGAGAACAACATCATCACACCGATGACCGCCGACCACAATCCGAGGACAAAAATGAGCAGTTTCACGGTCTCTTTCGACCACACTACGGCTACTACGCCCAAAACAGCCATGACGATAGCCTCGAAGAGCAACATGCCCCAAGGAAGATCCATTTTCTTGCGACGCAGAGCGATGAATATGCCAATGATGCCAACAACCATAAGGCCGATGCCCGAAACAAGCATCACCGTTTGAATGAGGTCGTCAGGCAGCAAAAGCGCCAACAAGCCGTAGACAATCGCTATCAGGCCGCTCACCATGAACGACCCCCAGCCCGAATTTGAAGTTTTGATTTGCATAGTCGAGATTGGATTTAAGATTTAAGATTTAAGATTCAATATTCAAAATTGGGGATGTCAGACCAATTGGATGATGCCCCTGAAAATGATGAAATAGGCACCGCAGAGCACCAGCAAAATGCCCGCCACCTTATTCATTATCGTGGTGCGCTCGGCGTCGAAAAACACCTTCAGCTTGGCCGCGCCCCATGCCTTCAGCACATCCAATGAAAAACTGGTGGCCAACACAATGGTGAAGAAAACACTGGTGGTCGCGGTATCATTGGAACCGCCTGCCACGATGGCCACCGCCGAGAACCAGAAAATCCACACAAAAGGATTCAACACATTGAGCGCAAAGCCTTTACCGATGAAAAAGAACGGCGAAGGGGTCTTGTCTTGGTCCTTCAGCAACTCCTTGGCCCGTTGTTCGCGGCGCGTCTCCTTCGTCCTGGCTTTCTTGTGGTAGGTGGCAATGCCAAACGCCACCAAAACACCCCCTGCCGCGATGCTGAACCAAGGCACGCCAAGGTCGAACTGCATCCCCAACTGGAACGAAGTGAGGATGCACAAGGCTATCACGATGGCATCGTTCAAAATCACACCCAAGGCAAACAGGACCGCCGACTTGAAATCCTGATGCAGACTGGTTTGCACCAGCGTAATGAAAGCGGGACCCATATTGACCACCAAACCCAAAAACAAGCCGAGCAACAACGCTGCCAGCACCCACTCGAACGAAAACGTCCCGTCGATTTGCGAAATGTGATTGAAAATGCTTGAAGTGCTATCCATGACTCTGTCTTTGCTCTTTTTGAGCCTGCAAAAGTAATTAATTTTGGCGAGATAAGCCCAAAATGAAAAATAAGACCTATTTTTGCACAGTCATCTACAATTCACTCACGTATGAAAACGAGATTTATACTTACCGCCCTATTGTTGGCAGGCTATTTTGCAAAGGCACAAACCATCGAAGTATCAGGCTTACAATCAGGTGTTTGGGATGCCGATACCGTATTGGTAACAGGCAATGTCACCGTTGAGGAGGCTTTGGCCATTCGTCCTGGCACAACGGTGCTTTTCAACCAGTTTTACAGCATTCATGTCGAAGAGAACGCATCAATAGAAGCCATCGGCACCGAATCCGATTCGATACGCTTCACCGTGGCCGACACGACGGGGTTCCACCTGTTCAATATGGGTCGCGGCGGCTGGAACGGCATCCGTCTCAACGGCTCTGCCGGCTCCAAGTTCGACTATTGCCGTTTCGAATACGGCAAGGCCGCCTTGGACAACGACCAAGACGGCGGTGCCCTGCGCATCTACCATTGCAAAGACATTGAAATCGGCCATAGCACCCTCTTTTGCAACTTCTCGCGCGAACATGGCGGTGCGCTCAACGCCGAGCATTCGACCGTAAAGATGCACGACTGCGCCGTGAACAACAACTTGACTTACACCATGATAGATACGGTTTATTTCATGTACGGCGGCGGCTTGCGTTTCATCAACTGCGAGGTGGAACTCACTGGCACCGACTTCAGATACAACAATGGTCGATCCGCCATCGGCGGTGCCCTGAGCATCGACAGTTGCGCTGTCAACATCGACCGTTGCGTTTTTGAGCATAACCAGGGCGTGAACGGAGGCGGACTCTATTTGATTCGCTGCTACGACAACCCATGCAGCATCACCAACTCGCTCTTCGCCAACAACTATTCTGAACACTTTGGCGGCGGCTTGGCCATCAGCGACTCGTCGCCAATGGTGGCCAATATCACCGTGGTGGCCAACCATTCCTACGGCGTCAACTGTGGCGGCATTTTCTTCTATCAACTCAGCTCACCTGTTTTGTGGAACTGCATCGTCTACGGTAACACCAATTACGCTCAACTTGAAAAACCCGTGCAGATGTGGTCGTGGACCTATGATGATCATGCTCCAGAATTTCACAATTGCTTGGTGCAGTATGGGTTTGACAACATTTCGAATCATGAAATCATCACCGTTTACGAGAACTGCATTGACGAGGACCCGCTTTTTGCCGACCCCGACAACGAAAACTATAGGCTGAGTGCCGACAGCCCTTGCATCGACGCTGGATCTTTGGAAACGCCTACCGAAGTGCTCAACGGCACGGATTTGGAGGGCCATCAACGCGTCAACAACAACCGCATCGATATGGGTGCCTACGAGTACGACATTACAGGCATTGGCGAAACCGCACAAGACGATTTGGCTATCCTTGTCGTTGGCAACCCCATCACGGCCTCAAGCTATGCCGAAATCAATCTTGACGACATATGCAATTTGTCCACAAAAGTCTATTCCATTGATGGGAAACTGCTGGTCAACAAGAACTTGGGACAATCGTCAAAAGGTGTCAACCGTATCGCCATCGGCGAGATGTTCTCCCCGATGTCTTCGGGAACCTATATGCTTGTGATTCAAGCCGCTGGCAAGACCTTTTTGGCCAAGGTAGTCCGTTAACCCGACTCTGCTTCTATGAAAAAAGCGAAACTCCTCATATTGTTCCTTTGTCTCCTCGGCTCGGGTGCACTAATGGCCCAGCGCATCGGCGGCGGCCTCCTCATCGGGCCTGCCCTTTCGACGATGAAAATCAGCGGCAACGACAGCACCACCTTCCGTGCCGACTTCACCGGTGGCGTGCGCATCGCGCTCATCCCTGAGCGTTTCATCCTTGGGGGAGAGATCGACATCCTCTATTCGCGGCAGGGCACCAGCTCGAAGCGAGGCCTCGACGAGGCGGGCAACAGCATCCGCTACATGGAGAAATCGCACTACATCAACGTGCCGCTGCTGCTCACCATCTACCTCAGAAAATGGAACGAGGACGACGAAGACGAGTCGATGGTTCCAAGGTTGCGCATCGGGCCGCAAATCGGGTTTTGCATCGGCGGCAACGACGTGATGGAAGTGAAGGTCAAGAAAAAACAACAGCAATACATCACCCCTTGGGAGGCTGGCACTTTCAACCGCATCGACTACGGCCTCACGGCAGCCATCAGCTATTGGTTCGTCGAGGTGCGCTACACCTTCGGCATGGCCAACGTCTTCAAGGAAGGCGAAAAATC
>CAMKAR010000168.1 GCA_946410535.1 uncultured Bacteroidales bacterium | reverse complement strand
CAGAAACAGCTCGATATCCAGAACCAGGTCACTGAGAACCAGATGAAAACCCGTCGTGTGGCGTTTTATTACAATGGTGTCAAAAGCTTCGTGCGGCAGGTGGGCACGGTATTGGTCATCATCCTCACCGCCTACCTCGTCCTTGCGGGCTATCCTGGCATGACCATCGGTAAGATCATGTATCACGTCATGCTGTTTAGCAACGTCATCGCCCCCATCACCCAGCTGCAGCGTATCTTCGACGATGTCAACGACGCCTTGATTTACGCCGAGGGCTTCTTCGGCATCCTTAACTCCGAGAAGGAAGTCGAGCCTTCGGGCAGCTACAAGCCAGAGAAGATCCATGGCAAGTTCGAGATACAGCATGTTGACTTCACCTATCCCAATGGCAACCAGGCCTTGTTCGACGTGAACATGACCATCGACCCGGGGAAGATCACCGCCTTGGTCGGGCTCTCGGGTGCCGGCAAGAGCACCATCGTCAACCTGCTCGACAAGTTCTACGAGCCGCAGGTGGGCCGTATCTTGCTCGATGGGGTGGATCTCCGTGAATACGATACCCAGTTTTTGCGTGAGAACATCGGTTTGGTGCTTCAAAAGAACCACATCTTCGATGGCACCATCGAGGAGAACATCCTCTATGGCAATCCCAACGCCACCCATGAAGAGGTGGTGGAAGCCGCCAAGAAGTCGCATCTCTATGATCAGGTGATGGAGTTGCCCAAGCAGTTCCAGAACAACGCCGCCGACCTGTCCGGGGGGCAGCAACAGCGCGTGGCCATCGCCCGCATGTTCCTCAAGAACCCGCCCATCATCTTCCTCGACGAGCCCACGGCCTCGTTGGACGCCATCGCCACCGAGCAGATCAAGAACAGCATCGACGCCATCAAGAAGGACCGTACCGTCATCATCATCTCCCACAGCATCTCCCAAATCATCGACGCCGATTACATCTACGCCCTCCAGACCGGCAGGGTGGAAGAGTCGGGCGACCCCGATGAAATCTACAAGAAAGGCGGCATTTACAAGGACATCATCGATGCCTCGGCGCGTAGCTTGAACATCGAAAAAATTGCCAGGACGATCGATGAAACAAATGGATGAAGTGGATGAACCTTGCCATCTGTTGAGAGTTTACCTTTGTTGAAACTCCAAAAAATGGCAGAGAAAGAAACCAACGAAATCCACATCGGGCGACTTATTCAAGAACAGCTGAAGACAGACCAGCGCAGCGTATCGTGGCTGGCCAAGCAGATTCCTTGCACACGCAACCACCTCTACAAGATCTTCAGGAAATCCTCCATCGACTGCGCCTTGCTATTGCGTATTTCCCAGGCGATGCAATTCAACTTCTTCCGCTATTATGCCGCCGAGGTGGCCAAAGGGATGCAGGACCGGTTAGGGGAGGAGTGATGTATTAACGAATCAGCCACAGTCTAAACAATCTGTCGGCAATCACGTAGATTTCATTTTCTTTTGTGATGATTTTCTTTGAAACCAACCCCTTCAATGCTGATTGGACGGAACTTGCCGACCGGAGTCGGTATTTGTTGATGAATTCGCTGGAAGTCAACTCAACAGGACGGTTTTCCCTTGCCAAAGCATACAAAAGCTCCTTTTGTTTCAAGCTCAAGCTTGACAGGGTGTTTTGAAAGACAAAGGAATGTTTTCGCAATAGAATATCCACGGCATTGAGGTAATCGTCGTGGGTGGCTGTTTTGTGGGGAGCGACCAGTTGAAACAATTCGTTCATGATGAATTGTACGTAAAGTGTCACTCCGTCGACAGCATGATAGGCGCAATGCACAATTTCAGCAGGTATTTGTTTGAGGTGTTCGCTGAAGAGTCCCATGGCGAATTCGGTGTATTTTTTCAGGTCAATCCTGTCAATTTGCATGAAATCAGCACTTTTGTAGAAAGGCTTGTCTTGATTATTGAACATGTTGATTAGCATATCGGGTTCACTACCGGCAAAAATGAAGTGACAATTGGGACAATGTTGGATCTTTGTCCTTAGCAACGCTTCGATGTTCGACTCTGGGTATTCTCCGATTTGTTGGAATTCGTCGATGGCTACCACACAGGGTTTATCGGCTTTGTTGAGGTAGTCAAAAATCTCATCTAAAGTCGTTTTTGCCGAAACGACATCGCCAATTTCAAGTTCAAAGGCGGGCTCTCCGGTGATGGCGTCTATCCTAAAGCCACCCCTTAATGAAACGAAAACGTTTTTCAGAGATTCTAAAAATTTCCGGCTTTTAGGCTTCAATGAGTTGATGATTTCCTTGCCTAAAGCCAGAACAAACTCTTCCAAAGAGCTTGTTGCGAGGATGTCGATAAAGAAAACATAATGGTCTTTTTTGATTTCGGGTTGCTCGAAACAATGACGAATCAGGCCTGTTTTCCCCAGCCTTCTATGGGCAACCAAAACGGTATTTCTTCCATTCAATATGTTACTAATCAGCTCCTTACCCTCAGCTACCCTATCGCAAAAATAGTGTTCGCCAGCATAAGTTCCGATGACAAACGGGTTGTTTAATTTTGCCATGATTATTACTTTTATAATTATTGCAAAGATAATAATTACTTTTATAATAACAACATGTTTTTAAAATAATTTTGGTTGGCTTGGTTAGATGTTAGTTGTTTCCCCGTCCACTTCATCCATTTTTGTGGGGAATTATCCATAATGGATACAATTATTGTATCTGATAAGGATAATTAAACTATTGATAATCAGATAATTAATTTGTTTTATTGCGAAATTGTGGTATTTTTGTTGGGTGAAAACAACAAATTCAAATCAAAAAAAGGGAACTATGAGTGACAATCTTTTCAATGAAATGAATTTTGATAGTATAAACAACCTTCCAGATGATGGAGATGACAACAATACGAAAGGTTGTTTAATCGCGCTTATGTTTTTCAGCAAAAAGCTTTGGTCCACAATCACTTTATTGCTTATTGCATGGGTCTGGGATATACGTTTATGGCAATCAATAGTGATAACGATACTAGCTGTTGTAAATCTATTATTACCCAATACACGAGACAATGAAACCATGGGGTGGGTTCGTATAGCCATGATTGTTGTTGTTTCTTTGGTGACCATGTTGTTATTCTAATTGATGCCGTGTCTAACCAATAAAGAAACGGTTTTAATCTTAAAAGAGATAACATGAATTACAGACCCATCTGGACTTGCGGCCGCTATAATACGGAAAAACATGTGGCATTGATGTACAACCTTCTGGCTGGCTACAGCTACTTCTTCGAATCCTATTCGGCAGATGTCATCGGTCAGGTGCTTGCAGTGCCACGCAATGGCGAGGTTGATGTGAAAAGGATAGCTTCGGCGACAGGCATTGCCGAGGAGTCCATTGAGGCGTTTTTCGACACCTTGATTAATGCAGGACTGTTGACGAATTTTGTGCCGACAGCAGACGACATCAAAAAAATGCGCTCGCAATTGGCAGAAGCCAAACGCAACACAGCAATGGCCACAGAGAAAACCACCAAAGAGAAACTTCCTTTCGACACCTCCTCGGCGGAGCAGGATTACTACAATGCCGTTGATGATGGCATGACGGTGACCTCCGTGATGTTTGAGCTGACTTACAACTGTAGCGAACAGTGTATCCATTGCTATAACCCTGGTGCCACACGCAATGACAACGAGGTGAGCCACCGCGCCGACCGCGAGGAACTCGATTTGGATGATTACAAGCGCATCATTGACGACCTTTGCGAGCATGGCTTGGTGAAGGTCTGCTTATCTGGCGGCGACCCGTTCTCAAAACCCATCGCATGGGATATTATTGACTACCTTTATAAAAAAGAGATTGCTTTCGATGTCTTCACCAACGGGCAGCGTATTGTGGATAAGGTGGAGCGTTTGGTCAACTATTTCCCCCGCTTGGTGGGTGTGAGCATTTACAGCGGCATTGCCGAAGACCACGATGCCATCACCCGAGTAAAAGGCTCATGGGAACGCTCGATGAAGGTGGTGGAGCAGCTTGCCGACCTTGCCGTTCCCATGAACCTGAAGTGCTGCATCATGCAGCCCAACCTGCACAGTTATTATTTGGTGGCTGACTTGGCAAAGAAATACGCTGCCGAGCCACAGTTTGAAATCAATATCAACGACTCCATTGATGGCGACCTTTGTGCCAGACAATTAAGGTTGACTGAAGAACAACTGCAAGTGGTACTCCGCGATGACAATCTTCCTTATTATGTTGGTCCCGAAGCACCAAATTTTGGCGGGCAACCTCGTCCGATGGATGTCAATGGTTGTGGCGCAGGACATACCACTTTCTGTATCACCCCTGATGGCAACTTTCAACCTTGTTGCGCTTTTCCAATGCCTTTTGGCAATTTGAAAGCTCAAACTATTAAAAAGATTCTTTTTGAAAGTAATTTGTTGAAAAATTGGCGCACAGCTACCTTGCAACAATATGAAGAATGCGGCAAGCGTGACTATTGCGCATATTGCAATCTTTGCGCAGGGAACAATTATGTTGAACACCACGATTTTCGCAAACCGTCAGAGAATAATTGCACAATGGCAAAAACTCGTTGCAATATGGCACAACAAATGAAGCAAGGATATGATTTCTTGCAAGGACAGGATTTTGTAAACGCGTTGAAAGCCTTACCGAAGGCCAAGGTGGACTTGAGGCGCATCTATGATACAAAAGGGATAAATGGTGTCTCCCACAGTACACCTGTAACCGACTAAATCATACTGAAATGAAAGTAGAATTAGTTATCAGCAAGGCATCAGATGTCGCTGCTCCTAATCACTGCCCTCAACAGTCACAAGGACAATGCGGTATCATGTACAGAGATTCACTCGTCTGATTATTGGAGAGCAGGGGAGCAACTATATGCTCCCCTCTCTATAATTCAAACAATTATAGTTCCATGATTTAATAACGAACCAAATGAATCAAGAAAAACTAATAAGCATTAGAGAAAAAACTCTCAACGGTCTTAAAATGGCTGAAACATTCGATGGCTGCAATAAAACAAAGCTAATCCTTGAAGTTATAGCCAAGTCTTATGCGGAGGTTTTAATACCCAATTCCAAAGAAGACAATGAAGATGACAAATGTGTTCGCTTCTTATACGATGAATTGAATTACTTTATTGATAATGTGTGATGTGATGAATTCAATTCGAGCATTACAACTGAATTGTCTCGTAGTGGAGGAGACGGGGAAAACGAAAGGTCTTTACCCCTATCTCCGTTCCGAACACGGCGACAAAACCATGTGGCAAGTC
>CAMKAR010000167.1 GCA_946410535.1 uncultured Bacteroidales bacterium | reverse complement strand
CAATGCCAGTCTTGCTTGCGATTTCAGCAACGATTTCTGCTTTAGTCATTTTTTTCCTTATTTTATGGTTAGTGTTTTAGTTTGTTGTAAATTTGCGGCAAAGGTACGAACATTTTCAATACGGAAGCGTGTTTTGCTCATTTTTTTTCTTCTAACGAGTTATAAATAAAGAATTTCGACGACTTCAAGCGATGAACATCATAAACGACACCTTAATTAATTGGTACGAACAATGCCGACGCGACCTTCCCTGGCGCCACAACCCCTCGCCCTACCAAGTTTGGCTCTCGGAGGTGATACTGCAACAGACGCGCGTCAGCCAAGGCATGGACTACTATCTGCGCTTCATCGAACGGTGGCCCACGGTGGAGGCCTTGGCTCAAGCCACGGAAGAGGACGTGCTGAAGATGTGGCAAGGTCTGGGCTACTACTCGCGCGCCCGCAACCTGCACCATTGCGCCCGACAGGTGGTGGAGCAATATGGCGGAACGTTTCCTGCCGACTTCGACAAGCTCCGACAACTGAAAGGCATCGGCGACTACACCGCAGCCGCCATCGCCTCCATCGCCTTCAACCTGCCACACGCCGTGGTCGACGGCAACGTCTACCGCGTCATCGCCCGGCTCTACGACATCGACACACCTATTAATATTAATGAAGGCCAAACCCTCTTCGCCAGCCTTGCCGACGAGCTGCTCGACCGAAATCGCCCGAGCCTCCACAACCAGGCCATGATGGAATTCGGTGCCCTGCAATGCACGCCCAAGAACCCCGCCTGCCTCCACTGCCCCTTGCAGGCCCATTGCCTCGCCTTCGAGCGGCAAACCGTCGGGCAACGTCCCGTGAAACTACAAAAGACAAAGGTCAAAACACGCTATTTCAACTATTTGGTGATGCGCGTCGGCGAAAGCATCTATCTCCACAAACGCAGCGACAACGACATTTGGAAAAACCTTTACGACTTTCCCTGTATCGAGAGCGAAACACCCATGCCCGTGGAGGCCGTTATCAAATCAGATGGCTTCCGTCAACTTGTTGACGGAACGGATTTTACCATCACAAAGACCTCGCCCATGTTTACCCACAAACTGACCCATCGCACCATCATAGCGCAGTTCATCGAAATAAAACTTGAACAAAAATTGTTGCAGATTGAAACAAAAGAAGTATTTTTGGCGGCTGAAAGAGAATTGGAGAATTATCCGATACCTCGCTTAATCGACTTATACTTAAATACTTAATCATATAAAACACCTAAAAATCATGGCAAGTTTAAACAAAGTGATACTCATAGGCCGCCTCGGGAAAGACCCCGAAATCACCACTTTCGAGAGTGGAAATCGCAAGGTTTCGGCCACCTTGGCAACCTCAGAACGCTATCGTGACCGCGACAACAACTGGGTTGAGCAGACCGACTGGCACAACATCGTGGTTTGGGGCAACTTGGCCAACGACATCGCAGAGGGCAGGCGCAACTATGCCAAAGGCGACCTCATGTATGTGGAAGGCAAGCTCCGCACGCGCCAATACACCGACCAGCAGGGCATCGTGCGCTACGTCACCGAAGTGAACGCCGACAAGATGATGCAAATGGCGCCCGCACGCCCCGCCCAGCAGTCGTCGTATGGCCAGCCCTACACCCCCGCTCCCGATCCAACACCTGGCTATGTGCCACAAAACCAGGCAGAAGAAGACAACGACTTGCCGTTTTAATGGAATAATGGCGCGTATGTCGGAATAATTTTATACTTTTGCCGCGCAAATCATAAAACACACAGCTTTGGAAACACCCGACCCTGACCCTCTCATAGGACTTTTGACCGTTGTTTCAAACAACTTTTTCACTGGATTTACCGTCAACGCCATCATTGGATTGGTCGTATTGTGCCTGCTCCTCGCCGCTTCGGCCTTGATTTCGAGCAGCGAGACGGCTTTCTTCTCGCTCAAGCCCGCCGACGTCGACGACCTTGAATCGCGCACCGACGCCAAGAGCAAATTGGTGCTCAACCTGCGCGAAAAGCCCAAAACCTTGTTGGCTACCATATTGATAGGCAACAACTTCGTCAATGTGACCATCACTTTGCTGTCGACCTACATCATGGCCCAAATGTTCGATATGGCCAACTATCCCGTGGCAGCTTTCCTGCTCGAAGTGGTGATCGTCACCTCCATGATCCTCATCGCAGGCGAAATCACGCCCAAGATATATGCCAGCAAGCGTCCCGTAAAAGTGGCCCGCTTCATGGCCCGACCCTTGCGTTTCCTCATCGGAATGTTTAGGCCGTTGAGCAAGCCTTTGGTCAACTCCACCGCGTTCATGGACAAGCACTTGGAGAAGAAAAAAGGCGAAATCTCGATGGAAGACCTCTCAACCGCCGTCGAAATCGCCACCGAAGACTCCACGCCGTTGGATGAGAAACAAATGCTGATGGGCATCGCCTCGTTCAGCGAAAAGGAGGTGAGCGGCGTGATGATTCCCCGCGTCGACATCATCGGAGTGGACCGCAGCATGGACTTCACCGAGATGCTCGCCATCGTCATCAAGAGCGGGTTTTCGAGGATTCCCGTCTACGACGAGACGATGGACAAGGTGGAAGGCATCCTTTACGTGAAAGACCTCCTGCCCTACCTTGACGCCGAGTCGTACGAATGGCAGAAACTCATCCGTCCCGCCTTCTTCGTCCCTGAAAACCGCAAGATCAACGACCTTTTCCAGGACTTCCGCGAGAAAAAGATCCATATCGCCATCGTCGTCGATGAATATGGCGGCACGTCGGGACTCATCACCATGGAAGACGTCATTGAGGAAATCGTAGGCGAAATCAACGACGAGTTCGACGAGGCCAATCTGGAGGAGCACTACAAGAAACTCGACGATGGCAGCTATCTCTTTAAGGCACAGACAAGTATCGTCGACTTCTGCAAGGTCTTCGGTGTCGACGAGGACTACTTCGAACCCATGCAAGGCGAGGCCGACACCTTGGCAGGCTTGATTCTCGAAATCGAAGGACGCATCCCCGAAATCGGGTTCAAGTTCAACTTCGAGAAGTTCCACATGGAAATTACCGATGCCGACACAAAGCGCATCAAAGAAGTGAAAGTAATGTTTGATGAAGAATAAAATGAGAATCAACAAGTTCATAGCTTTTCTAATCGCCGGGGCATGGGCTTGCCTTATTGTCTCGTGCAACAACAACGACAGCTACCTGCCCAAGCCGCGTGGCTATTTCCGCATCGACTTGCCCGAAAAGACCTACACCAAAGTGGATACGATTGAAAGATACAGCTTCGAGTGCCCCGAATACGCCCAAATCACTTACGACCGCTATTCGCCCAACGAAAAGAACTGGATCAATGTCGAGATGCCGCAGTTTAAAGGCTCCATCCACTTGACACACAAGAATGTGGACGGCAACTTGGGCGACTATTTGGAAGACGTGCACACCATGGTCACCAAGCACCTGCAAAAGGCCAATGGCGTGCGCGACAGCCTGATTGTCAACGAAGAGCACCATGTTTACGGCCTTTTCATCGAGATGGACGGCAAAGGCGTGGCCACCCCGATGCAGTTCTACCTGACCGACAGCACGAAAAACTTCGTCAGAGGTGCCTTGTATTTCAACTTCCAGCCCAACAACGACTCGATGCAGCCCGTCATCAACTTCATCCGTGACGACATCGACCACATGATCAGCACCTTCGAGTGGAAATAAAGGCCAGTTTATCCCTTTATTTGAATCAAAAATCCCTCGTTGATGAGTGGCTGCACCAACCGATGCATCTCATCGACGGTGAATTTCCGCAAGCCTTCCTCGGGCGTAGGACGATCGATGGTGTAGACCATGATTTCGCGAGGCTTCAAGGTGCGCACGATGTCCATCCAACCATTCAGCACCTCAGGCATTGATGAATCGAAGTCCTTGCTACGAAGGAACATCGTCTGCAAGATGAACTCTCCGTTGAACAGTTTCAAAGCCTCCACCACCCTATTCACGTCGTAGCCAGGCGCAGGATGGTTGATTTTCTCAACGAGTTCGTTGGTGGGCGCGTCGATTTTCATCGTCGGGTTGTCGACCTTGCACAAGGCCTTGAAGACCTCGGGTAAATGCGCCCTTGTGGCATTGGAAAGTACCGTAATCTTCGAGTTGGGATAATACCAATTGCGCAACTTGATGGTGTCGTCAATGATTTGTGGGAACTCAGGGTTGATGGTCGGCTCACCGTCGCCACTGAAAGTGATGGAGTCAATCGGGATATGGTTTGACTGGCATTGTTGCAACTTGATTTCCAATGCTTTGTATACATCTTCAGCCGTTGGCAGCTTGGTGTCGTTGCGTCCGTCCTTGTTCCAACCGCATTCGCAGTAGATGCAGTCGAAATTGCAAAGTTTGCCCTCGGTAGGAAGCAAGTTGATACCTAAGGAGCTGCCCAAGCGGCGGCTATGGATGGGGCCAAATACGGTTTCTTCTCTTATCATCATTATTACTTTTTAATCACAAAACCCTCAAAACAAGCAAAACTTTAATTAGTGGTGGGAAAGCAGCCAACTGGCCTGCTTTCCGGCGGCATCCCAGTTGGGTGCCACCCACTTCTCACCTTGGTTTTGTCGGTTTTGAAGGTTTTGTGACCTAATGGTTATTTTGCGTATTGAACGGCTCTCGTCTCGCGGATAACCGTGATCTTGATTTGGCCCGGATAGGTCATCTCGGTCTGGATTTGCTTCGAGAGGTCGTAGGCGATGCGGTCGGCTTCCTGGTCGCTCACCTTGTCGGCACCCACGATGACGCGCAGCTCGCGGCCTGCCTGGATGGCGTATGTCTTCACCACGCCCGGATAGCTCATGGCCATCTCTTCCAACTTGTTGAGGCGTTGGATGTAGGCCTCCACCACTTCGCGGCGGGCACCCGGACGGGCACCGGAGATGGCGTCGCACACTTGCACGATGGGCGAAATGAGGTTGTCCATCTCGATTTCGTCGTGGTGGGCGCCGATGGCGTTGCAGATGTCGGGTTTCTCCTTGAGGCGTTCTGCCACCTTCATGCCAAGGATGGCGTGCGGAAGCTCTTCCTCGTTTTCGGCCACTTTACCGATATCGTGGAGGAAGCCTGCGCGTTTGGCGGCTTTCACGTTAAGGCCCAGTTCGGCGGCCATGGTGGCGCAGAGCTTGGCGGTCTCGATGGAGTGCTGAAGCAGGTTTTGTCCGTAAGAGGTGCGATACTTCATGCGACCCACCATCTTGATGAGTTCGGGGTTGAGGTTGTGGATGCCAAGGTCGATGGAGGTGCGCTTGCCGGTTTCCATGATTTC
>CAMKAR010000166.1 GCA_946410535.1 uncultured Bacteroidales bacterium | reverse complement strand
TGAAAGAGCAAGGTTTCGTGCCTGTGTATGACGACGCGCTTTTTGCCCAGCACCATATCTTTGCCGGCAGCGACGATTTTCGTGCCGCCGTGTTTCAGCACTATCTCGACAATGAAGAGATCGAAGCCATCTGGTGTGCCCGAGGCGGCTATGGCAGCATCCGCATCATTGATAGGTTGGACTTCTCGAAGTTTTTGGAGCATCCCAAATGGTTGGTAGGTTTCAGCGACATCACGGTGTTTCATGGAAAATTGAACCGCTTGGGTGTGCCTACGCTTCACGCTTCGATGCCTTTCTATTTCGCCAACAAGACGCCCGAAGCCAAACAGTCGCTTGTCGATGCCTTGACGGGCAAGCCTTTGCGTTATGAGTTGCCCAGCCATCCCCTGAACCGCCAAGGCGTGATGGAAGGCGAAATCGTTGGGGGCAACCTTTCGGTGTTGTATGGCATGATGGGTTCCGACTCCTTCCCTGAGGTGGATGGAAAGATCCTGTTCATCGAGGAGGTGGACGAGTATATCTATCACATCGATAGGATGATGCACTGCCTGAAACGCGCTGGCAAGCTCGACCATCTGAAAGGTCTCGTCGTGGGCGGCCTGACGCAGATCAAGGACAACAGCCATCCTTTCGGCATGACCGCTGAGGAAGTGATTGCCGAAGCCGTGAAAGACTACGACTATCCCGTTTGTTTCGGTTTTCCAGCGGGGCATTTCGACGACAATCGGGCGTTGGTTTTGGGTGAAGGAGCTCTGTTGACAGTTTCACCTTGTTCTTCCGAATTTGCAATCCGAAAGCCTTGAATAAACGTACAGCCAGACTGTTTTTGGAAAAGCGTATGATTTTTGAATCAAAAATCTTGGAAAAGCGTATGATTTTGTGGTGAAATTTCTTGGAAAAGCGTATCTTTGCAGCGTAAAAACCACGTAATATGCTGAAAAGGAAGATACAAGCCTATATCGAACAATACTTGAAAAGCAACTCGAACAAGATGCTCGTCATCGATGGAGCTAGGCAGATTGGCAAGTCGTTTATCATCCGCGAAGTGGGCAGCCGTTTGTTTCCCAATTTCATCGAAGTGAACTTCGCCAAAGACAAGAACGGCCCAAAAGTGTTTGCCGAAGCCAACACTGTCGAAAAATTCTATTTTCAACTTAGCACCATCGCTGGAGAAAAGATGCGTGAAAAGGTCAACACTTTGGTCTTTTTGGACGAAATACAAGCCTATCCACACATGCTCACGATGGTGAAATTCCTCAAGGAGGACGACCGCTTTACCTACATTGCCAGCGGATCGCAATTGGGTGTCACTTTGAGGCAAACGGTTTCAATCCCTGTGGGAAGTTTGGAGATAAAGCACATGTACCAACTTGATTTCGAGGAGTTTTTGTGGGCCAATGGCTTTGGCGAAACGGCCATCAGCGAATTGCGGAAAAGGTTTGAGAACGGGGAATCGCTGGACGAAAACCTTCATGTAAGGATGCTTGACTTGTTCAAGCGCTATTTGTTGATAGGTGGAATGCCCGATGCCGTAAATGTGTATCTTGATACAAGGAACATCGTGGCTGTCAGGAAGATACAGGAAGACATCCGACATCTATACGCGCTTGATGCCTCGCAATACGACGAAGAGCATAAGCTGAAAATCATGAGCGTTTACAATATGGTTCCATCCAATATGGAAAACAAGAAAAAACGCCTTGTTTACAAATCCATAGAAGGCAGCGACAAGCGATGGAAAGACTATGCCGACGAGATTGACTATTTGGTGGGTTCGGGCATCACATTGGATGTGAAAGCCATATCTTCGCCGTCGTTTCCCTTGGTTGAATCGGCGAGTAAAAACCTTATCAAGCTGTATTTCAACGATGTGGGGTTGCTTACCGATGTGCTATACCAATATAATGTGTCGGCTGTTTTGAACGACGAGTTGAGCGTGAATTTGGGAAGCGTGTATGAGAGCGTGGTTGCATCGGAACTCAGGGCACACGGGCATGAGTTGTTCTATTACGACAACAAGGCCAAAGGCGAGGTGGATTATATCGTTGATGACTATGAAAGCCTTTCCGTGTTGCCCATCGAGGTGAAGTCGGGCAAGAATTATCAAATTCATCATGCGCTGAATGCTTTTGCGGCCAATGAAGATTACAAAATCAAACGAGGAATCGTCTTTTCAAACGAAAGGGAAGTCCGTTCGAAAGGCATCATCACTTATTTGCCCATTTATTATGTGATGTTTTTGGAATACAGGGTTCCTGAAAGGCTTCTCATTTAGTTTGTTTGGTAACTTTCCGTGCTTCCGAATTTGCAATTCGGAAGCCTTGAATATCAGCATTCTCAATGAAAAAACTTAACTCTCTTTGGCCATCTTGTTCATCTTGTTGAGGATGTCCTTCAGGCGCTCGGGTTTGGTCAGGTTGAGCCAGTCGCAGAAGGTGATGCCCATGTATTTGGCCGTGCGTTTCCAGTTGCCCTTGTGGTCCTTCTTCAGCGAGAAGATGTAGGAATTGCCGCTGCCGAGCAGCACTTCCTTCAGGGCGCAGACCTTGTAAACAATCTCGTTGAAGAGGCTCTCGCTGGTCACGCCGGTCTTGCACTCGATGACGAACAGCTTGTTGGCTTTCATGAAACACACATCCAGCTCGTTGTTGTGCTTGATGACGCCGTTGGAGATGTGCACGCCCATGGCGATGTCGTCGGGTTGCAGCACGGCCTTGATGAGGGCATAGACGTATTCCTCGAACCAACCGCCCGTGAGGTAGTCTATCTCCTCACCTTGCAGCGACCCCGGTCTTTCGGGCACGAAGCCAATGAAGTCCAAGAATTTGCTGAGATTGGGGATGGCGGTCATGTAGTCCTTATCAGGATTTTCCACTTGCGAAATGATGAGGAACTTCCAGTTGCGGTATTTCTCGCGCAGGGTCTCCATCACCTGGTAGTCGCCGCGCCCGAGCAGGTTTTGCGAGAACATGGTGAACAGGTGCTGCGAGAAGGCGGTTTCCTTCACTTGTTTGCGGGGCGTGTCCACGTCGCTTTGCAGTCCGTAGAGGCCGAAATACTCCTTCAGCGTCATGCGGTGTTTGATGGGGAACACCTCGTCGTCGTTGTCGTAGATGCTGTGGTCGAAGATGGTCTTCACGATTTGGTTCTCACGGGTTTGCGTGTAGAAAAACAAGGTGTCGAACTCCTCGAAGACGTGTTGCACCGAGAGGGTCATGTAACGGTTGCCGCCCGCCAGGTTGAGGTAATACTTTCTGTTGGGAATCAGGTTGCCCTTGATGGTGCGGCAGATGCGCTCGTAGAGGAAATTGTCTTGGTAACGCTTGACGATGATGCTTTTCACGTGCGTTTCGTCCACTTCCAATTGGTTGGCGATCAGTTTGATGCAGCCGGATTCTTCTTCGGTGGAGATGAACAGCAGCTCGTCGCCGTCTTCGTAGTATTCCTTGGTGAAAAGATAGGCTGGCAACGGGTTGGTTTGGTCTATGATATTGACGATGGTCTTTGACATGGTGATAAAAATTTGGCACAAAGATAGGGAATTTGTTTGAATTCGTCATTCCACAATCACCTTTCGCGTGGCGTTGCCTATTTTCACAACATAAAGGCCACGCGGCAATGCTATGCTTTCCTCACCGTCGATTTCCTTGGTTATGATGGTTTGTCCAAGGGTATTCGTGATGGTCATGGTTCCCTGGCCATTCACCGTGAAACGGCCTTGGGCTGGATTGGGCCACACATCAAAAGCGGTATTCTCTGCCTCCTCGATGGCATCATCGGTGGAAAACGGAATGTAGTTGACCAAACCGAGGTTTGGGTCGTCGAATTGGTGGGTGATGTGTTCTTCGATCTCTTGCTCATCAATAGTTCCCCAATAGTTGCCAACAGCCGTGATATCGTAGGCGGAGTTGTTGTACAGGTCAAAAATACCATAGATTGCTCCATAATTATAGACATGGCCGTTGCCGTGGATTACGTTGTGCCCCCAATCGTCTTCAGTGCCAAGGTCGACATCGGCGGCATTAATAACGGTAATGCCCCAATGGTTGTTTGTTATGACATTATTTCGGATGTAAGCTTTGTTGTTCTCATCCATACCATAGATGCTGATGCCGCTGCCGCCATTCATAGGATTGTGTTCCAATTTATTGTTAATGAATTGGTTGCCGATAATGACGGAACTCAAATTATAGCCTTGCTGGTTGTAACCGTAGCGGCAGTTTTTAATGATATTGTCTTTCAATAGGATTTTGGTTGCACCTGTTCCTATCAGGTCGGCAATGGAAATTCCACCTATTGTATAGTCTCCGTCATCGATGGTACATCTCACAATGCGGATGCTATCCTGAGCGCCTGGTCCAAGATTGATTTGAGGTCGGTTTTCACCTAAATTCAAAAAGAAAATGCAGTCAATGATTTGCGGAGAGGTTTGCCCATTGGCCGGCGAACAGATGGCCGAACCGCTATTATTATCAAAATCGCAATTCGTGAACACTGGGTCACAGTTCATGCAATCGACAACAGCACTTTGTTGTTCGCAACGGAAGTTCTGGAAATGGCAGTCCGTAAAAACAGCCTCGCTTTCAATAACTTGTATGCCATCCAATTGTGTAAAATAACACCTTCTGAAAAGGCACGGAGCAGTGGCATCTTCCAAACGGATACGACCATTCACACCATAATTGCCCGAAAAACTCAACCAATAATAGTCACTCATATTGATGGCCTCTATCGAACCTTTGATGGTCAAGGTGACGTTGTTGCCAAAGTTTAGGGAATGATTGACATCAAGTTTGTCGTTGGCCGAAATGGTGACGTCGTTTTCGATTCTATAAGAATTGTTACTTTCTGACCATATAACACAGCCGTTGCTGAGTTCAACAAGGTCTTCTATGGTGTAAGTAGTGCCATTGCCCGGGCTCGTCCATTGGGCATTCAGTATTGATACGAAAGCCAAAAGAAAAATTATAAATACTATTCTTTTCATCTTTAACATTTTTGTTGTTTTTCGTCATTGCGAGGAGAAACGACGAAGCAATCCAGGGATTAAATCTTTTATCTGGATTACTTCGTTCCTCGCAATGACGTAGGGTAAAATAATCACTTCTTAATCGCCGCAATGCCAGGCAGTTCCTTGCCTTCGATGGCTTCGAGCAGGGCACCGCCGCCGGTCGAGACGTAGCTCACGCGGTCGGCCAGGCCGAACTTGTTGATGCAAGCCACGCTGTCGCCGCCGCCGATGAGCGAATAGGCACCGTTCTGCTCAGTGGCCTCCACGATGGCTTCGGCGATGGCCTTCGAGCCTTCGGCGAACTTGTCG
>CAMKAR010000165.1 GCA_946410535.1 uncultured Bacteroidales bacterium | reverse complement strand
CGTTGTCCGGCTTCGCAAATGTGATTAGTGCGTTGTTCATGTTTGGTATTTAAGAATTTAAGATTTAAAGATTTAAAATTCATTTTTTTTTGTCGCTTCGCGTCATCGCGAGGCACGAAGCAATCCAGTTTTCTGTATAGCAGTTTCTAATAGTTCAACATGGTCGTGGTGAAGAATGACTTTCATCCAACCAAGACGATTTTGATTGTTTTCGGTGAGTTTGAAACCGATGTATTTTTCTTCATCCATTGGGAAAAAGTCGCAGTCATTTTTATCAAGAATCATGTAATGATAGGTGGCATTTCCGATGGTTTCGTTCCCGCTTGGATATTCGTATGATCGATTTTTTAGAACGACATTCGTGTTCATAAATGAGTCATCCAATCCATAAGAATCACCGAAACTATGGTCAACATTGGTAAGTTTTTCTGTTGAGCTTACCACGGAATCGGTTTCTGCAATTTGTTCGCAAGTGTAGGTTTTATACACGACAATCGACCACCAGACGCTATCTTGCGTGTGGGAAGAGGAGTCGATGTGAAAATACTTCTCTTGGTTGATGACGTCTCCCAAGAATGCGACGTTTTCGTTTAGACAATTGAGCGTCGTAACAATGTCGTGTCCAAGTCCGGCTGAACCGACATCCTGCGAATGGAATTGAATGTCGTTTTGCCCATCGCCGTCAAGGTCAACGGTGTTGCCCCATGAATAATGGGCATATTGTTCTATAGACAAAGTACTGTCGTAAGATGTCACGGACATTCCTTTGCAATCGCCGAAAACGACTTTGGTTTGTGCAGGGTCTTTCTTGCACGACGGTATAATGCAGATTGCCGCTAATGCCAATACAATAAACAATGTTTTTTTCATTTGAATTAGGTTTTAAAACGCGGTGCAAATATAAGGTTTTGAATGTAACGATGAAAAAACAATCTTATTTTGATGACAAAATGTTTTGTTGAATCCATCTTTGGAAAAATGGGTCTTCAATCTTGTATGTATCGGTCTTAATGGCATAGCCGTTCTTGGTCAGGCGTTTCAGCGAACTGAACGAGGTGCTGGTGGATGTATCGCGCTGCATCATAGGGCTTTTGCCTTGTGCAAGCAGCATCAAAGTGTTTCGGTCGGTTTTGTTGAGGTTGATCCAAAAACGTTCAAAATCAAGGTCGTGCATTTGAATCAGTTGTTCAATGGCTTGGTTCACCACATTGTCCACAATCTTCTGATATTGAATGGCATCCCACACTTGGAAGGCTAATTGCTGTGTGTAATACGGATGGCAATGCGTCACTTGCAGAATCTCATGGCTGATGCTCTCACTTTGGGTGGTGATTTTGCTGAAACGCTCGTTCAAGAACTGGAAAAACTCGTCTTCGGGGATGCGTTTCAGTTGCATGATGAGGCCGAAATGGTAAAAAGGCGACTTTTTGTCGTTGAAAATCTCCTCCATCATCGACTCTTGGCTGCCCAAGAAGATGCAGTTTATCTTGTCCTGAAGTTGCAGAATACCTCTCAGTTTCTTGTCCAAACCTTTCTCTATCTCCTTGATTTCCTGAAACTCATCGAAAATGAGGATGATGCGCTTCTTCTCGGTGCTGACCTCGTTGACCAATTGCAGCACATCTTCTAAAATCATGTCGTTGTTTTCCTTGCTGAACGGATTGAACGACACTTCAATGCTATCCGTCATCGGGTTGGTGCTGATGGTGGGCACAATCCTAAAATTGCGGAGCAGCACCTTCAGGTTTTTCATCGGATAGAGCTTTAATACAGATTCCAAAATCCTGTTCGACAGGTCTTTGGTGCTGGTGATGCTCTGCATGTTGAGCATGACGTAAGGCCGTTTCAGTTGCTTGACGGCTTTCAAAACGAGGCTGCTTTTCCCGAAACGGCGCGGACTGATGAGCGCGAGGTGGTTCTCGCTGTCCATCACTCGGCAGATGTATTGCAACTCCTCTTGTCGGTCGGTGAAAAACTCCTCCTCAACGACCGTTCCGAATTTAAATGGATTCTTCATTGCGAAATTTTTCGTTGCGAAATTTCTCGCAAAGATATAGGTTTATTTCCAAACCAGCAAAACGTTTTTGCATTTTATTTACCCGCGAAACCCTATTTTTATCATTTTGTGGGTAATTATAACTTTTTTATTTACCCGTGAAATGGTGGTTTCTGTGTTTCGTGGGTAATTATCGTTTTCTTATTTACCCACGAAACGGCATTTTAGGTATTTCGCGGGTAATTTGATTTGGTTTTTCGGGAACATTACCCCATTCGCTTAATAACCTGCAACCGATGCGTGTGCTCATTCCGCTCCTTATTAAATATCCCCGTTTGGTCAAGGTAGTCGATGCGTACCTGTCCCGAGGCGTGGATGATTTGCTCGTCGCCCATGACGATGCCCACGTGGGTGATGCGTCCGTCTTCATCGCCGAAGAAGGCCAAGTCGCCGGGCAGGGTCTCTTGCAGGAAGTAGACTAACTCGCCACATTTCACCTGCTGCGAGGCGTCGCGGGGCAGGATGAGTCCGGCCATGCGGGCGCACACCTGAGTCAAGCCTGAGCAGTCGATGCCGAATACCGTGCGACCGCCCCAAAGATAGGGCACACCGAGCAGCAGTTTGGCGTAGTCGACCAGCATTTCGGGATGAAATTCGGTGGGCATTTCAACGGCGTCGGGATGTGGCGCATAGAGCGGCGAGCCTAAAGTCATAAGCTTGCCACCGTGTTCAGCGATGGCTTTATTAATAAGGTAGGGCCGTTTTGCTTTCAAGGCGTTGAACTCCACCTCACTGATTTCGCAAAACTGTTTCGCCTGAATCCAGCCTTGGTAATGGTCGAAAGCGGTTTCAATGAGTACGAAATCTTTCGTCTTATCCAACACTGTATAAGTCTCGTTATAAAGCAGTTGACTCACCATCTCGGAGGAATGCCTGTCCTCTTTGCGCAACGCGATGGCGGATAAGTTGCATTTGCCGTAGGTCATAATAGTTCGTGTTTTCTGGCCGCTAAATTAGCGAACAATGCGGTTCATTTCGCCTTTTTTCAGCGTTTTTTTTCATGGAATTGTTGTTTTTTTTAATTTAGCACTCTGATTTATGTTTGAATCAAATTTTTAATTGTTTGATTATGAGTAAGATAAAGGATTTTTTCAATAGGATAAGGCATAGTTACTACGGTGCAGCGAAGGTGTTCGTGTTTTTGGTGGCCATCGTGTTGGTGTGTTGGCAGATGCCGCGCACGAGCAAGTTCAAGTATGAGTTCCAGCTCGCCAAGCCTTGGCAGCACGAAACGCTTTATGCGCCCTTCGACTTCCCGATCTACAAGGATTATGAGACGCTGAGCGCGGAAACCGATGCAGCCACGGCCAACGTGAAGCCGATTTTCGTGTTCGACGAGGAGGAGATGGTGGCATCGCGCAACCTCTTGTTTGTCAACTTCGAGGCCAAATGGGACAACCGCGACCGTTTGGATTACGACGCCAATTTGGATTGTCTTTTCAATGTGTTCGACTCCATTCAGGATCGAGGCATCGTGGCCTACGACAACGCGACTGCCAATCTGGAGCCAAGTTCAGAAGTGAACGTCATCCGCAACAAGGTGATGCGTACAACCCGTTATGGCGATTTCTATAGCATGAACGAGGCTACGGAGGCTGTTACTACGCTGCTTGAAAATATTGGAAACCAATACGATAAAAAGTTGCTCTCAGAGTTGCTCAAGGGAGCCTTGCGCCAGAATGTGTTCTATAACGCCGACCTTACCAAGCAAGCGACCGACAAGGCGGTGGCGGCGGTATCGCTCACCTACGGCATGGTGCAGAAAGACGAGCTTATCGTTTCGGAAGGGGAGGTGATCAGCCCCCACACTTTCGATGTCTTGAACTCGTTGCAGCATGAATACACGTCGCGTTCGCTTTCCACCGACGAGTCGCTAAGGGTGTTGCTGAGCCAGATTTTCTTGGTCGCCTTGGTGTTTTCTTTAATGGGCTTGTACGGCAACAAATTGCACGATAAGGTCTTTGCCGAGCTGAAAAACATCGTCCTGCTGCTGACGCTGATGTTGCTCGTGGTTATCCCATCATACCTTTTGGTGAAGTGGGCGCCAGGCTTGGTTTACCTGATGCCAGTGTGCCTCTTGGCCATCATGATTGGCTCGTTTTTCAATTTGCGTTTGGCTTTTTCTACACAGGTTTTCGCCGTGATGCTGATTTCGCTCGTGGTACCCAATCCTTTCCAGTTCATTTTCATGCAGTTGGTGGCCACGGTGCTGACGGTGTTCAGCATGTCGAATGTCCGTCACCACCGTTTCATCCAAGCCGCCTTGTTCGTGTTTGTGGGGTATCTGCTGGTCTACCTTGCCTTCACTTTCCTAACGACTTCCGAGGTCGATTGGCTTGACGTCTTGTTGCTGTTGCTCAATGCCTTGTTCACGTTGTTGGCCCAGCCGCTCATCTTGATGTTTGAACGCATTTTCGGCGTGCCTACCTCATTGTCGCTCTTGGAGTTGAGCAACACAAACAGTCCCTTGTTGCGTCAGTTGGCAACCACGGCTCCGGGCACGTTCCAGCATTCCATCCAGGTGGCCAACCTCACCGAGGAAGTGCTTTTTGAAATCGGTGGCGACACGGTTCTGGCCCGTGCCGGTGCCTTGTATCACGACATCGGCAAGATCAAGAATCCAATGTATTTCACTGAGAACCAACATGGAGCCTATAGCCCTCACAACGACCTTTCAAATACCGAAAGTGCCGAAGTCATCATCTCGCACGTGACCGACGGCATCGAGTTGGCGCACAAGAATCATATCCCTGAACGCATCATCGACTTCATTCGCACGCACCATGGCACGCGCCGCACCGATTATTTTTACATCAACGAGCAAAAAGCCCACCCTGGCGAGAAAATCGACCCCGCGCCGTTCACCTATCATGGTCCGGCGCCGTTCTCGCGCGAGACCGCCGTGCTGATGATGGCCGACTCAATCGAGGCCGCCTCGCATAGCTTGAAAGAACCCGACGAGAAGAAAATCAGCGACTTGGTGGACAACATCATCAACAAGCAGATGGAAGCCGGCCAGTTCCTCAACACCGACCTCACCCTCCGCGATATCGAGACAGCCCGCAAAGTGCTGAAAAAGAAATTGATGAGTATCTATCATGTGAGGATCGCCTATCCTGAGAAGTGATTTTTCGTTTTTTTTCTTGTACTATCAAAGAATTGTCGTACATTTGCAGCGTACTAATAAACTAATACGCTTAAACAATGAACAAGTTATTCAAATTATTAGCGCTTTTGTCGATGGTCTTTGCCATGACTTCCTGCGGCACTGTCGGCCTGTTGATTCA
>CAMKAR010000164.1 GCA_946410535.1 uncultured Bacteroidales bacterium | reverse complement strand
GCCTATTCCGAGTATTTGCAGACCTATATCTACGAGAACAACGACTTGGATGTGGGCGGCAAGTTCAGCGACGACTACCGCGTCACCGAATGGGGCCGCTTCCTCCGCAAGACCTGGCTCGACGAGCTTCCCATGTTCATCAACATGCTGAAAGGACAAATCAAGTTGGTGGGGGTGCGACCATTGAGTTTGCAGTATTACAACCTCTATTCCAAAGAGTTGCAGGAACTGAGAATCAAGACCAAGCCGGGATTGTTGCCGCCCTATTATGTCGACATGCCAGAGACTTTGGACGAGATCCAGGAGAGCGAACGCAAGTATCTGGAAGCCTATCTCAAGCACCCGTTCCGCACCGACTGGAAGTACTTCTGGAAAATCGTTGCCAACATCCTTTTCAAGGGGAAACGCTCGAAATAATTTTTTTTCGGAAATGTAGGTCAGAATTGAATAAAATTACTATCTTTGCAAATTGAAAGTGCGCAAGGTGCACGATTTGATTCGACTGGGAATACAGATGATTTACTGACTCTGGTAAGTAGCTTGAAATTAGGAGTTTAAGGCTGCTTAATGGGAGTGAGAATAGCGAAGCTGTATAATTTCATAACATAAGCAAATGGCACAGAAGGAACAGGAAAACGAGAAATGGACCACTGTTATCAAGCCGAGAAACGGGCTTTTTGAGGTGAACCTGAAAGAAATATGGGACTATCGCGACCTCTACACGATGTTTGTGAAGCGCGACATCACGGTGGCCTACAAGTAAACCATCCTTGGCCCGTTGTGGTGGCTCATCCAGCCGGCCCTGACGGTCATCATGTATATGGTGGTGTTTGGCGGCATCGCGGGCATCCCCACCGACGGCATCTCTCAACCTTTGTTCTATCTTGGCGGTGTGTGCATGTGG
Source organism: uncultured Bacteroidales bacterium (assembly GCA_946410535.1). The sequence continues at coordinate 4,462 of CAMKAR010000164.1, read as the reverse complement.
CGGTATTTTGCCGACTACCTGAACCATACGGCCAACACGTTTGTCAGCCATGCAGGTATTTTCGGCAAGGTGTGTTTCCCGAGGCTCATCATGCCTCTGTCGAGCGTCACGAGCAACTTGGTGCGTTTTGGCATCCAGTTCGGCTTGTTTGTCATCGTATATATTTATTACGCCATCATTGGGCAGGTGCCGAGTCCCAATTGGTATTTCCTGCTCTTCCCCCTGTTGGTAGTGATGATGGCAGGATTGGCCTTGGGCTTCGGCATCATCATCTCGTCGATGACGACCAAATACCGCGACTTGCAAATCCTGTTCTCCTTTTTTGTCTCTTTGTGGATGTATGCCACATCTATCGTCTATCCTTTGAGCCAGGTGGCTGGCAAGCAGGTGATGGGCATGGATTTGACCACCATCATGTGCCTCAATCCCGTGACCCCAGTCATCGAGACTTTCAAGCACGAGGCTTTGGGCGCAGGCGAGTTTGTTGGCTGGGGCTGGTTGGCCTATAGCTTCGGATTTATGCTCGTCGTCCTTGCCCTCGGCATCCTGATTTTCAACAAGGTGCAGAAGAGCTTTATGGATACGGTGTGAGGCGGTTTAGAGTTTAACAACATATGGAGCAAAACCATCCAATGTGACTTGGACATTATGAAGAAAAAAAGGCCATGTCCGTCGCATCGACCCTGACGAGGGCGGCTATTGGCAAGTGCTGTACAAGTAATAGTTTTTGGAAGTACAAGGTTAGCTCTCTAGACCTCATCTAATAGGTCACCGATGGAAAGATGATTAATTATTTGTCAATCATAGAGTTCTTGAAATCAGAGGAGTATGTCGATAAAACTGGCTGCTTTGAGAGGTTGTTGGCGGATAGGTACACGACATTGGAAAACTGTGGGCGAACTGGGTCTTCGCTTTTTCTGAAGACCTTCGCTTGTTTTCTTGACGAATCGATTGATTCGAAAAATGTGTTAGGAAATCTGGATATTTGCCATAGTGAGTTCTTCCAAAGTGAAGTCAATTCCTATAGGACGTTGTACCTTGATTTTTCCGATTTCGATGCCGATGGCTTTGATACGGCCATCGGATATGTGAAGAAGAAGATGTCGGAGGTTTACAAGCAGTTCTATGACCTTTATGATGCTACGAACAACAGCTATTTTGATTGTTTGTCCCAAGAACAAGCCTTGGATGTCATAGAGGAGATAACTTCAATTGAGGATCTGAAGGCTTCGTTCCGCCGATTGCTACTGAAAATCGGTGGAGTTGAGGCTCAAAGAAGAAACAAGGTTGCGGTACTGATTGACAATTTGGTCCGATTGGAGACTGTTTCTTCAGAGTGTGGTTATGGTGGGGAGATGTGTGATTTCTTGAGGGACTTTATCGTTGAGGATGTATACAAATATTGTGATGTGTTCTTGCAGTTGGGCGATGCCGTTGAAACGTCTGATTCGTGGTTTACCGGCAGGCGATATCTGGCCTATCGCTATTTCAGTGTGTTCGCCAATGATTTGTATGAAAGATACCCTGAAATGGTTGTGAGCGAAACGAGCCGACATAAATTTGATTATACGCCGATGATTGGTACGGATGGAGATGAATGGCCAATAAAAGTCGCTAAGGGTAGGGCAAGAATCAAACAAGCTAAGGTAGAAGAGGAACGGAGAAGGTTGGAAGGCCTGCGCGAGGAAAAGATCAGATATGCAAAGGAACTTTCGCCAATGGTTCCTAGGATTTCTCCTAATATTGGCATAAGGGAAAAGCGTTTGGACAAGCAGTCTCTTAAGTATGTAGAGTTGAACGACTTCCTGCGCAGCATATACAAGAAATTCTATCCGCGCTTTGATATCGGCGAGATTTATGGAAACATTCAAGAAATAAACAAGGATGAAAGTTTAGTCGTTGATGTACAAAACCTTGAAAACATACTTGAAAAGCTGCATCGGGGGAATGGGAAATGGATGGATTTTAGTGCGGTATCAAGTTCGGGCAGTTGGGTACAAGTCACCTACGAACGTGTCGATGGTCAGGATGACGGCTATCCAGGGCGTCCCGAAAACCTAAAGGTATACGCTTGTTTTGATAATACTGATGTCGAGCAGGTATTCATCTCGTCTTTGAAGTATCTTCTCGAAAATGCCGAAAACACATTTGCTGCAAAAATAGCCGTATGCAATCGAAGGGACCAGATGTGCTATTGGGTTTCCCAAAAGGATTTCAAGCATTTGGAGGATTTCTTCAATCCGTATGCGGACACCCTGGTGAAATCGATGCCATTTGTCGCCTATAAAGGCAAATTAGGAATAAGCAAAGACTTCCCTGGAGCCGACGACAGTCACAACTTGACGCAGGCTCATATTATTTCCGATTATCTCAGATCCGTGAAAAGCGTTGGAGAGATTGACTTGGAGGAAATGTATAACAATTACATTGCCAAATGGAACGCCGACGTATCGGAAGAGGATTCGTGGTTGGGCTTCAAAGGCAATTCGGCTCTGTCGTTTGTTGTCGTTTTGGACACGTTGGATTTCATCTTAAGTGGCAAGGATGTTTCGGAACAGTCTTTTTTGTTGTCGGGAGAGGAAAGGATTTGGCGCATTCTTTCGCGTAGTCGCTGCTGGGCCGACGTGAATGAGCGGTGGAACAATCTTAAGGGTTGATAAACTGTCAGGTTGAAGCAATACGGCGGCAACCTGCTTTTGGTGGGCATAAGCTATGACAGAAAGACGAAGGAACACGCTTGCAGGATTGAAAGAGCATAGAATGCGAAAGAGATAAACATTTACCACCGATGTTTCCCACAAAAGAAGATTTACATACCGAGTTCAAGACCTCGTTCAACGAGGATGTGATAGTTACTTTGGTGGCTTTTGCCAATGCCAAAGGGGGCAGGGTGTATGTGGGTGTGAACGACAGGGGCGAGGCCGTGGGCGTGGACTTGGAACCCGAGTCGGTGCAGAAGTGGATCAACGAGATAAAGCACAAGACCGAGCCCAGTGTCATCCCCGATGCCGACATTGAGGAGATTGAAGGGAAACAGGTGGTGGTGCTTTCGGTGCAGGAGTATCCCATAAAACCCGTTGCGGTGAAAGGCCGCTACTACAAGCGTCAGGCCAACAGCAACCATCAGCTGTCGGCAGGCGAGATAGCGAATATGATCTTGCAGACGCGAAACACGTCATGGGACTCATATCCTCATATAGGCGCTTCATTTGCATCGCTTTCGGCAGACAAGATAAAGACTTTCATCGGCAAGGTCAATTTGGCAGGGCGTTTCCGCTTGCCCGACGACCCGCGTGAGGCTTTGGAAAAGTTGGGATTCTTGCAAGAAGGTGTCCCGACCAATGCGGCATGGCTCCTGTTCTCGAAAGACGACCCTCACTATAATGTGCATATCGGGCGTTTCAAAACCCCCTCCATGATCATTGCCGACAAGATGATAAGCGGGACGCTTTTCGAGGTGGCCGACGAGGCGATGCAAACCATCGTGGGACACTTGAAGTTCGCTTTCGACATCAATATCACAGGTGCCAGCACTAAGCGTACCGAGATACCTGAGTATCCGTTGGAAGCTGTGCGAGAGTTGCTTATGAATGCAATAGTACATCGCGATTACCAAAGCCCCACCGATGTCCAGATAAAGGTATTTGACCAACGGATAGAGTACTTTAACCCAAGTGGCTTATACGGGAACATCACTGTGGAGATGCTTGCAACCGATAACTACAAAGCGAGCACACGCAACAAGCAAATTGCCGAAGCCTTTTATTTGACAAAGGACATTGAGAAATACGGTAGCGGGTTTGTGAGAATCCGTAAGGAACTACTGGCTTACCCGCAGTTACGTTTCTTTTATAAAAACGAAAGCTATGGTTTCACGGCTGGTTTTGAGTATGGCGATGGCACATTAAACGGCACATTAAACGGCACATTAAACGGCACATTAAACGGCACATTAAATTCTTCTCAAGAAGAAGTGCTGAATTATATTGGCGAACACGAAGGCTGCAATGCGTCGGATATCATAGAAAATCTGGGTATTCCAAGGAATACGCTTAATAAGATAATCCGGGTGCTTGTCGATAAGAACTTGATTGAGCGTAGAGGTGGAAAGAAGAGAGGCGGCTATTGGCAAGTGTTGGACAAGGAATAGTTTCGGCTTGGGAATCTTGCAACTTTGAAGGAGAATAAGTGATTTGAAAAAAGACCCGAAGATTGATAAAAGTATTTCTTTTGAGTTTTTTCAACTGATAATTAAGTGATTTACGCTTTATGAGGATGTTGGTAACTGGTGCGGCAGGTTTTATAGGATCGTATGTCGCAAAAGAATTGGCAAGACGAGGCGATGATGTCATAGGAATTGACAATATCAATGATTATTATGATGTCCGTCTAAAGTGCGCTAGATTGAAAGTGTTACTTGGCATTGAAGTGACAGGAACGGAGATGCCTTATGAGACATTTT
>CAMKAR010000163.1 GCA_946410535.1 uncultured Bacteroidales bacterium | reverse complement strand
TGGAGGGTAGGCTGAAGTTCGTGACCACTACGAAACATCCGACAAGGTCGAAGTCGGGTATCGATTCGGCTTGGTCGATTTGCACGGCGACACACGAGATGCGATTGGCATCGTTGTTGGTGAAGCCATGCACAAAATAGACCAACTCGCGCTTTTCCAAGGCTGTCATTTTTTCCATGTCGACAACGATGCCATTGGTGAGCTCGGTGCAGTAACATTCGTTTGTGTGTGACTTGGCTTCTGCCAGCGTGTTGTATTGGTCTTCGCTCCTGAACGAGTTGCGCTTGTTGTCGCGTTTGCTTCCAAGCGCCCACGTGTACCATTCCACCAACGAGTACATCTTCTTTAGGTCGTTTTTCGAATTGATGCTTTCGTCGTGTTTGAAGGTGAATATGCCAAGCTCCTGTTCGGGTGTAAGGATGTCGATGACGATGGCGGTCAGGAACTTGGGGTGCGTGGGGTGCTTGTGCATCAAGTGCACGTTGTTGTCGTTGTTGCTGAAGAATACGCCTAATCCAGGGTGAGAGTGTACCCAACAAGTCAGGTCATATTGCAATTCGGTTTCGCGACGGAGTTTTTTGAGTGTTTTCATGACATTCGCCTTGATGTTGCCTCCAAAATTCAGGTTGTATTCGGAAAAGATGGCATCGTCGCCAGGCAAAATGACCTCCTCCAAGGACACCGCATATTCATCTCTTCTCTCGTCGTGAACCCAACGTCCCAACACCATGCATCCGTCCTCTTTGGGATTGTCGGGGTTGCGCAGGTCTTCCGCATACATGTTGTAGATGCCGATGATGCAGGTGTTCTTGATGTAGATCTTGGTTACCGCAGAGTCGGCGCAGAATTCGGCACAATTAATGACCAAGTAGTTGCCGTTGTTGTACACATCGTCGAGGCTTTGCTTTTGCATGATTGATGTGGTCTTGCGACGCACCACAAAGCCTGGGTCTTCGCTGTTGCTTGCCGTGGCCTTGGTTAGGGTTTCCTCGTAAGCCTTTTTCCGCTTCTTCCTGCCCCTGGCCCATAGGATGAAGAGTAGTAAGGCCAGCAGCATGCCAGCAATCGATGCTGTCCATTTCCATTGTTTCAGAAACCATTGGGCATGGCTTTCCACAGTGGGTTCTTCTTTCGGCTTTTCTGTGATTTGGTCCAGCTTCTTGACCAGGATGGATAGCATTTCGTCGCGATACTGCGTGATGATGCTGTCTTTGGAAAGTCCTGGGTGGCTTGAGTCGACGATGGAATCTTCGATGATGTTGTTCAGTTCCAAGAAATTCTTGAACACCGTTCGTGTGCTGTTCTGTTCAATAAGATCGGGCACCGTGTCGATGTATTCCCTGAACTTTTTTACCACAGTGTCTTTTTCGATGGCATTGGGCTGCGATGTCATTTCAGCCATCGTTGAGGTTGCCAACGACAGGGTGAGTGCCATGAGTGTCGCTATTCGAGTCAAATGTTTCATAAAGTGTTTATATTGATACACGGTTGTTGTTTCCATTAGCTTTTCCTTTGGGTTTGGCGATGCCGTCGACGGCGTTGCGAACCGCGCTTTGGCTCTTTTGCCGTGCTTGGTTCACCACTTTGTTGGTTTGTTTGCGGATAGCCCCCTGAGCCTTGTTCCTGGCCGTATTCTTGGCACGGTTGACAGCGTCCTGCTGCATCTGCATCATGTTGCGTTGGGTGCGCCTGTTGCGAAGGGTTTGCATCACTTGGTTGCCCACAAAGAGAAGCACTGCCAGCAAGGCACCGCCGATAATCATCCAGATGTTACGTTTCTTTTCCTTGTTTTCCTTTTCCATGGCGGTGGCTTCGAGTTCCGCCTTTTTGGCTTTCACTTCTTCCACGTGAAGCCCGTTTGGATGGCTGTTAAGATAGAGTTCGCAGGCTTCTATGCTTATGCATTGGTTGAATGCGTCGTCATCGATTCTTTTGGCCAATTCATCCTCTTCCTTTTTCCTTTGGGCTTCGTTCAGCTCTTTGTTCTTCGCTTCATATGCATCAATGGCAGCTTCGATTTGCCTTTGCACGTTTTCGTTCTTGATTTTGCTTTTCAGGTTGATGAGATTCTTGACCTCCTGCTCCAATGTGGCGCTTATAGGTGCTTCCGTTTGTTCGGGCAGGCGCTTCATGATGGAGTTGGCATAGGTGAGGGCTTCGCTCTCTTCGTCTGTAAGCCCTGGCTCGATTTCGATTTGTTGGTTTTGTTGGCTTGGTTCCCTGCTTCCTACGGTTGGGATCTTGTTGGCTGCTTGTGACCCCAGCTTGACCTCAAGCGAGCCGAACGAGCAAAGAATCTCATAGTGGCGTTTTTTTTCATAAAGGGCCAAATACATGGGGATGGTCACCATGGCATCGCTAGTTGCTTTCTTCTCGAACACAAGAGAGGGATACTGGTAGGGGTCGAGGATGAAATATCCGTCGGCAGATGGCATATAGTTTACTCCCGGCGACCATGAAAGGGCTTTGGGCGTGAGGCCGCTGAACCTGAGATCTTCGAATCCACCAACGCGGTCGAAGAAAACTGCCACCATCTCCGATGTGTTCCGATACTTGTTGTAGAGTTGGTCGCCAAGCCTTATGGCCTTGATGCTGGTGAACCGTATCTCCACTCTCTCGTCGCTTTGTTTCAAGTCGTAGGTGATGATCAAACGGTCTTTTTGCGCCGAACAGAGTGTGTCGGTCACCACACGAGCCGAGGCCTCGAAGCAGATGGCCATGGAAAGTAGAAGGAAAAGAAACCGGAATTGGATCATGGCTACATCTTTTTGAGTTGGTCGTAGCGATCTATGATTTTCTGCTTGATTTGACCGCCTTTTTTCCATTGGGCGGCATGCTTGGCGCAGGAGGAGTCGGTGCAACATTTGTACATCGCGCTGGCCTCTTTCATCACGTTTTTCTTTTTGGCATCAAATTCCGATGCAGAGGTGGTGCTCAGTTCAATGTAGCTGTTGTCAAGTTTCCTGTAGATTTGTTCCAAGCTTAGTTTGCAATACTGGCACGAATGCTTCTTGTGCTTGCCGCAATCGTATTTGTAGCCGGAGGTGAGGTAGCTCTCGATACGTTCCAATTTGTCTTGCAAATCTATGTATTCCTTGCGTTTCTTCTCGGTGAGAGGGTGGCGGCGGTCGGCAAGTTTCATGTCGATTTCGTCCTGGAGTTGCTTGATTTCATTTGTGTAAGGCTCAATTGTCTTCTTGTATGATGGTTGGTGCGAGGCGTTGGTACAAATCTGGTTTTCGCCCAAGCTGTCGGCAAACATGTCAATGTCGTCGAAGGCAGCCTTGATGCGGTCGAAGTCCTTGTCGCTTTGCTCGACTGTGATGGTGAAGCTGAGGTCCGATTTGCCCATCAGTTCGAAACGGAGCTGGGAACACAGGAATATAGGCTTCGTGCGGGCCAGGTAGAGCGGCACGGTCAGCTCTTTGCTTTGGCCTTCCTTGACGGTGATGTTGGGGAACCGGTAAATATTGTCGTCTTGGGAGGCAAAGCCGCTTGGGTTGTACGGAAACCTTTGGATTTCCGTCAGGTCAACGCCTTCCACTTCATCCACTGGCGAGTTGCCTGCAAAAGCCGTCTTGTTGGGTACGATGCGCCACGGTTTTTTCCGCAGGTATTGCAGGTCGTATGACTTGTCGAATAGAACAAACACGAAGATGGAGGTGTTCTCGACTTTGATGGTGACGGTGGCGTTGCCGTTGGTATCGGTTTCTCCCTTGGTGAAGGTAAACTGCCCAAGGTCGTATGAATTGAAGGCGGGAAGGCTAACTTGCTCAACGGGGTGTTCGTCGCTCAATGTGATCGGAATGGTTTGGCCGATGGCTGCACTGACGGCAAGGCAAAGAGTCAGGAGGGTTAAATAGGCTTTTTTCATATTGTGCGGATTTTTTTCTTGGGTGTGACAGCTGGAGCGGGCGTTGGGGTGGATGTGGATGGAGTTTCTGCTTGACTAATGGCATCAGGACCGTTTTGCGAGAACTTGGTCCAGCCGTTGGGCTCGGCCTCCTCTCTCACCCATTCGGCCACATTCTGGTCTTCGGGGTACGGATAGGTGTTTTGGGCATGGTAGAGCTGGTATTTCAGGTAACGCTCGACGCGAAGCACAAGATCCTTGATGGAGGCCATCACGCCCATTTCCTTGATGGTGAGGCACACATGCCCCTTGAAGCTTCCCGAATAGCGGATGTTGGGATGCCACACGTCGGTTCTGAACGTGAAGATCGGGTTGCCGTCGGCTGAGGGATAGTTATTGGGTAGCACAATACTCATCTTGTGCAAATGGCCGAAGATGGGTTTGCGTGGAGGCTTGTCGCCTTCAACACCAACGATCGACTTGACGCGATACCAGATTTCGTATTCGGTGGGCAGACCCACGGCGTTTTTCTTTCGGATGATGTATGAGATGGATGGCTCGCGGGGGTTGGCGCTTTCGGCCTTGCGCTTGTCGCAAAGGCTGTCCAATTCTTTCCATTCTTTCCAAAGGCAGGCGTCGCGAGGGGCCAGTTTCTTCAGGTTGAAATTGTTGATGACGTCGTTCATGATTTTTTGGTTTTTTTCGGTTAGTTAGCCAGCGATGGCGGTTTTGATGAGGACGAGTCTGTCGCCCGACTGTACGTTGTAGTCCGACAAGGTCTGTTCGCGGCCTTGCTCGTCCTCGAACTCAAAGATGAAAGGCTCCACGTCGTCGTTCATCTGCCCCAAAAGATAGGTGATGGGGGCGCCGTTGCTGTCCATTTTCTGGAGTTCGAAGACTTCCACGATCTTGTTGATTTGGTCGCGGATGGTTTTCATCGGGTCGGTGACTTCCACCTCAACTTCTTCGTATTGTGACCCTTCGATGCTTAGAGTGACGAGAAAAGGCTCGTCGTAAAATTGTTCGTTTTCCATTTTATTTGTGTTTTTGTTGATTATTGTTGATTGTTGATGTCTGTTGTTCTTACCAAATCCACGCGCCGCGCGGTTGGTCGTAGTTTTCGCTGCGGTAGTGTTCAAACTTGTTCTTGAACACGATGAGCTGGTAGGCTTCTTTGCTGATGGGCAGCGGCTCTTTGAGCCCGAGGCGATAGAGTGCCAGTTGGTACTCGTTCTTCATCGGGTCGAAGTGGAGGATGAAGTCGGTCTTCGTGTCGGGGTGTGCGCCATAGAACTTGTCGAACACGGCGCGGATGGCCTCGTCGTCGAACCAGAAGTAGGCTGAGTATTCCGATTTCTTGATGTGCCATTTCACGGCCAGTTTTTTCGGCTTGCCGGCTTCATGGAAGTTGAGCAGGCCTCCGTCGTGCAGCTTGTCGTGGGTGCCATCGTAGAGGGCTTCCTCGATATAGTCAAACACGGGCTTCGTTTCTTGCTCTTCCTCTGTGTGTTTCGTCCATTTTCCCTCGTCCTCGTCCCA
>CAMKAR010000162.1 GCA_946410535.1 uncultured Bacteroidales bacterium | reverse complement strand
ATGATGTGCTTCTGCCCGATATAATCGTCAAGTGAAGTCGGGCGCAAACGTTCCGCTAATGGAATGGTCGATTGCATTACAACTATTTTTCTGCAAAGATAAACAAAAAAACCATATCTTTGCCCCAAAAGAAAGCAACATCATGAAATCCATCAAAACCCTCATCCTCATTGCCTTGCTCGCCGCCTTTAATGTGGCCGAGGCCTGCACCAATTTCTTGATTACCAAAGGCGCCAGCGCCGACGGCTCCACGATGATCAGCTATTGCGCCGACTCGCACATCCGCTACGGCGAACTCTACTTCACCCCTGCCACCGACTGGCCGGCGGGCAGCGTGCGCGTGTGCTACGACCGTGGCACCAACGCGCCGCGTGGCAGCGTGCCTCAACCGCCTCACACTTACCAAGTTGTAGGCTACATCAACGAACACCAAGTAGCCCTCGGCGAGACCACCTTCGGCGGGCGCGAGGAACTCATCGACCCGACAGGCATCGTCGACTACGGCAGCCTGATGTTCATCGCCTTGGAGCGCAGCAAAACAGCCCGCGAAGCCATCAAAGTGATGGCCGACTTGGTCGAAGAATACGGCTATGGAAGCGATGGCGAGTCGTTCTCCATCAGCGATGCCAACGAGGTGTGGTATATGGAAATCATGCCAAAGGGCTACACGCCGAAAGTGACCAAAGCGGGCGACACCATCAATGCCGACCGTGGCGCAGTGTGGGTGGCCATCCGCATCCCCGACGGCTACGTGTGCGGTCACGCCAACGCAGCCCGCATCACCACCTTCCCCTTGCGCGACGGCAAGAAATCCATCACCGACAAGGACTGGAAAAAACTATACAACGAGCAAGTTGAAGTGATTTACAAGCACGACGTCATCGACTTTGCCCGTCGCAAGGGCTACTTCAGCGGCAAGGACAAGGATTTCGATTTCTCGGCGGCCTACGCCCCCGTCGACTTCAGTGCGGCCCGCGTGTGCGACCTCCGTGTTTGGACGATGTTCAACAAGGTTTGCGACGGCATGGACGAGTATTGGGATTACGTCACCGGCAAGGACTTGACCCACCGTATGCCGTTGTATGTCAAGCCCAACCGCAAAGTCACCTTGAGCGACATGATGGCCTTCCAGCGCGACCACTTCCAAGGCACTGAATTGGATAAGACCCAAGACATTGGCGGGGGTCCTTTCGGTTCGCCCTTCCGCTTCAACCCGCTGTATTGGGAGTATGATGGCAAAAAATACCTCAACGAGCGCAGCATCGAAGTGGTGCAGACAGGCTTTTCGTTCATCGCGCAAAGCCGCAATTGGTTGCCCAACCCCATTGGAGGCATCATTTGGTTTGGCGTAGACGACACCAATTCAACCGTTTACACGCCTTTCTACTGCTCCATCACCGAGGTCCCGATTGAATACCGCTCGGGCAACGGCGACATGCTCACCTACAGCGACAACGCCGCTTTTTGGACCTTCAACCGTGTGGCGCATTTCAAATACCTATTCTATAATAGGGTCATCGGCGACATCCAAAAGGTGCAAAACGAACTGGAGAACGGCTATCAAGAGCAGGTGAAAGCCAACGACAAGTTAGCTTTGGAGCTTTACGGCCAAGACCCACAGCAGGCCATCAACCTCCTCACCTACTTCTCCAACCAAGCCGGACACAACACCGTCAGACGCTGGAAGGAGCTAGATAACTATCTGTTGGTGAAATACTTAGACAGCAACATCAAGCAAGAGGAAAACGGCGAGTTCAAGCGCAACGGCTATGGTTACCCAGCCAAGCCCAAGCAGCCTGGTTATCCAGATTCGTGGAAAAAGGCCGTGATTGAACAAACGGGAGACAAGTTCAGGAGGCCATAAACGCCTTAATCTCGTCTTCGCGCATGTTGCGGAAACCATATTCATGAACCACTTCCCCGTTGTCCATCAACACGATGACGGGGAAGTTTCCATTAATGACCTTCAGCAGCCTGACCACATCGGGATAAAGCACACTGCGATAATGCGCCGAAGCCGACTCTTCGAAGAATCTGGAAACGCCTTCTTCGTTGCCCATAAAAACAAAAGTGATGTTGTCAGCGGGGAAGCCATGAAACTGCTGCATCAACGAAAGCTTTTGTGCCGCCATCTGGCAATATTCGCAACTTGTCGAGAAAAAGCAGACCACCTGCTTGTCCTCACGCAAACTAAGCGTGTCAAGAGGTGTTTCGTCCAAGGCATGGTCAAAAAGTTCGTATTGCAGGTTTTTCTCGGAATCATAGCTCGATGTGTAGTTGTCAGGCGGCGACACAACGAAAACGCCAATGGTCGAGGCCATGACAGCCAAGCAAAGTATCAGCCAGCGGAATGGAGTTTGCCAACCTTCCATCCTGTAAATCAATATGAAAAGAAACATCAAAATGCCATTCTTGACGAGGCTCTGCTTGGGGTCGAGTTGGAGGAAATCGCCGAAACAGTGGCAACTATCAGTACGCCCAAGATGAAGCGCATATATTAATAATAAGGTATAGCCCATCAGCATCGCCATGCTTCCCCACCAATAGAGTTTATGCAATGTATTGGAAACCAATCCAATGCCAAGAACCAATTCAACGATGATGGCTGCACGAGCTGCCAAAAAGCTGAAATTCAGGCTAAAGAAATGATAGCTGTAGACATAAATCTCAAATCGATCCATGTCGACGATCTTGAGCACCGCCGACACGATGAACACCAATCCCAACAGGACTTTCAGCGTCGTTTTGCCAATGGAATTGTCCAAACTGATGATTACGGTTTATTGTTGTGGTTGTTGCTGCCGCCGCCGAACAAATTATCCCACCAATTGGACTCTTCACCAGTGACCTCCTGCTCGGAGACCTCAGTGCAAATCACCTGCCCCCAACCCACGATCTCCTTCGACTTGTCGGAGCACGACGAGCCATCTTCGATAGTATAATAGTCTTCGCCCAAGTTGACCACCTCCTCGTTTTGGATGGTAGTGCAGCGGCAATAGCGTGTCTTCTTGCACGAAGGCAAGGCCAGGATCAGCAACGCGATGGCGAACAAAAAAACTTTTTTCATTATTTCGAAATAATTTTGCGCAAAAATAGAAAATTTTGGAATATCGGTAGTATAAACGGGAAAAAATAGCTATTATTGCAGTGTCGAAAAACAACCTTTTAAAAAACAAGCAACATGAACAGATCGTTATTCTTCACCTTGATGTTCGCCTTGACTTTTTCGGGCAACGTCTTCGCCCAACGCCAAGCCGTGAGAACCACGACCGACCCCACTCGGGGCATGAGTCGTGAGTATGCCACAACCAACAACAACCCGACGATGGTACGCACCGTGACCGACGACCCCACCATCCTTTGGGAAAACTATGAGAGTGGTGCCATGCCCGACGATGTCTTCTACATCGATGCGACTGGCGACTATCTCGTCTACTATGGGTTGAACGACAAACGCCTCAGCCTTTTCGATGCCAACGGGACCGTGAAATGGGAGATTCCTGTTGTGAACGGCGGCCATGCCGATGTCGCGCTCTTGGGCAATGCCATCGCCTACAACGACAGCCAAGAACTTTACGTAGTCGACATGAACGGCAACGAGGTTTTCCACGAGACCTTGGACTATCCCGTCACACGCATGAAACTCAACCCCGCTGGCACCGCCATCTACGTCGCCTATGGCGACTATGAGGCGAACTACTATGCCATCGCATGTTACAGCTTCGCCATCAACAAAAGCGACCCCAGCTGGATCCTCGGTGACCTCACCGTCAACCCCGTCGGATTGAGTCTCTCCAAGGACGGTTCGCGCCTCGTGGCCGCTTTCGCCCAAGGCTACAAACAGATTTGGGTGCTCGACCCAATGACGGGCGACGTGCTCCAAAACGACCTTTATTATTACGACAACTCGCCCACACAAGACCCTGCCCTTAGCGCCAACGGTGACTACCTTGTCTACACCGACTTCAGCGGCATGGCCTACCTCTACAAATGGAACGGCGAGCGTTACGAGAGCGTGTGGACTGCCAGCGTGGCAGGCCCTGGCGCCAGCTCCACCTGGGGCTGTGCCAACGCCATCTCTGACGACGGCAGCATCATCGCCATCGGCACCCTCGACTTTGTCGCCTCGGGCTACGACGGCTGTTGCTATCTGTTCAACAACTATTCCAACGAGCCTATCTGGAGCTACACGGGCTGCGGCGACGAAGTGACCCAAGCCGCCATGAGCGACGACGGCAGCATCATCGGCTTCGTCACTTGGGGTCCGATCAACCACGCCACACCCGACTTCTTCCTTTTCCGCAAACAGAGCAACGAGCCTATCGCCGAACTCAGCACTCCCGGTTCGATGGAACACATCGACATCTCTGCCGATGGCACCTACTGCCTCTTCGGTGGCAAGGCCGTCCACTGCCGCGAGATGGGCAGCGGTAGCCGCACCTACGGCATCAAATGTTTCAGCGACGACATGGGCACACTGAGGGGCATCATCGACCTCATTGGCAACGACGACGACAGCGGCGTCAGCGTCAGCATCAACGAGTTAGACGACTATTTTGAGATGACCGATGACGACGGAGGCTTCGTCATCTGCGCCATCCCCGAGGGCAACTACACCCTCACGGCTCGCATTCCCGGCTACCTCACACAAACCATCGAATTCGCCATCACGGGAGGCGAGACATCCGAAGTCAACATCGAGATGGAAGCCGTTGGCGCGCCCATCGCCGACCTCTACGCCTCGCAAGGTGCCTTCGATTACGTCGAACTCACTTGGAGCGAGGTGGAAGGTGCCAACGGATACAACATCTACCGCAAGAACGCCCTAAATGCCCCATTTGGTGAGCCTATGGCTACCATTGGCACTGGAGAAGGCTATTTCGAGGACCACAGCGTAATTCCTACCCAACAATACTACTATGCCGTCACAGCTCAATTGGACAACGAACTTGAGACGCCCTATTCCAACGTCTGCCTCGGCTTTGCCACCACCGCCTACATTGTCCGCTCCATCGACGTCTATGACGGCACTGCCCCCACCATCGACGGCATCATGAGTGAAGGCGAATGGGCCGATGCCTTCCGCGTCGATGTGAGCAACTACCTCCTTCCTGCGGAGATGGGTAGCGTCACCCTCCATTTCAAGATGGACGACAACTTCCTCTATGTGTGCTCCGAGAACCGTCTCGACACCGAGTGGACCAACAACGACGGCGTAGCCCTCTACATCGACGACAATAACGACGGCACCTATCCGCCCCAAGGCGACGACAGCGAAGGCAACTACTGGATGTACTACGGCAACCCCAGCACCGTGCGCTACCGTCCCATCTACGACAACGGCGGCGTGGGCACCGTGATGAACCTGCCCGAGGAAATCATCGCCTGCGACATGAGCCAAGGCTACGAGACCATCGAGTTTGCC
>CAMKAR010000161.1 GCA_946410535.1 uncultured Bacteroidales bacterium | reverse complement strand
AGAAAGCCAACGAGCTGTAGCACCAGCAGGTGCCGGCTTGGTTTTGGTCTTTGACGGAGGTGATGGGGAGTTCCTTCACCGTGGTAAACTTGAAGCCTTCTTCTTCCTTGGCTTCTTCCTTAGCCTGAGGCTGGGCAACGACGCTGACGCTGAGCATCATGGCGGTTGCGGTCAATAGGTGTTTGAATTTCATTGTGTTGTGATTTAATATTTAAAGATTTAAGATTCAAAGATTATTCAGCCATAACCAATTTCTTTTCGCGTTGGGCATCTTTTTTGGCGCGGTCGATACGGCGTTTCATGCGATCGTCGATTTCCTTGAGTTTCCTTGCCTTGACAACGGCCTTGATGTCTTCCTTGTAAGGGCTATCGGCGGCTTCAAATTCTCCGTAATAAATAGACAATGGATTGATGTCCATATCATTTTCACCCCATGCAATCGTGCCATAATCCACCCGAACTTGTTTGAACAAATCCAAATCAAGATACTTGGAAATAAAGGGAAATGTGCTTGATGACAGAAATGAATACAAGTCAATCAAACGTTCTTGTCCGTCTTTGAATGTGACATGCAAAAGATAGTCATTTATGTATTCAACTGATTTAATCATAATTACTTGATTTTCTTTGTGATAACAATCTTTTTTACTTGCACGTTCTCGATAAACTTCTGTTCCCATGCATATAAGATAGCATATTTGTAAACAGAGATAAAATCCTTCAACTGACGCAGTTTTGCCTTGTTGAATGTCCCTTTTTCTTCTTTATACCTAATGGTTGTAATCCTGCCTTCGTCAACATAAAACATCACCTTGACAATCGCATCACCGTATGTGGCGTGGACATGTACAGGTTGATGTTCGTTTGACCAAAAACTAATCACGATTCCCAAGTACTCGTATATGACTGGCATAACAGAATAGTTATTAGGCTGCAAAAATAGCAAAACTTTGTCAAAGCCCCAAATCTTTCTTCATGGCCTTCGAGAGGGCGTCCTTGTGGAGGGTGAAGAAAATGGTGTATTGGCGCAAATATTGCTCCGAGCAGTACCAATAGCCTTTATACGGACCGGCATCGCCCCACGAGTTCTTGATTTTGTAGTATTTGTTGCCGTTTTGGTCCTTGGCGATACCCACCACAAGCATACTGTGGTCGTCGCCGGCGTCCCAGTTGTCGTAGGCAGCTTGATGGATTTCGTCGGTCACCTTCTTTTCGGCCACGATTTCTTTCCAGAGATTCTCGTCCTTCGGGTCTTCGGGCACAATGCCGATGCCTTCCTTGCGCGAGAAGCCAGGGTTGCTCACGTCCTGTGCCCAGCCGAGGGTGTAGCCGTGCTCAAGGGCATAGTCGACGGCCTCCATCAGCTTGTCGAGGGGCAGGTTGTAGGCAGGGGTCCAAGTCCAGTTGTCGGGGATTTCCACCATGCAGGGTTTGTTGTATTCCTCGTTGGTGAAGGAGCAGATTTCGATGTAGTCGGCGGGGTTGATGCGATATTGTTCTGCAAATGACTTGGCCGTGTATTTCTTGCCGTCGACGGTGAACTCTTCGGGGGCTTTGCCGAGGTAGGCATCCAAAACGCCTTGCAAAGCCTTGGGACCGGCAGGCGAAATCTTCTTGTTGCCGTTTTTGATGATGGCGCGGGCCACGCCATTGATGACCTCGTTCATCTCGTTGTGCATGTGGCGCTCCTCGCCGATGACCTTGCCGCTATAAGCATCTTCGGGCATCATGCCGTATTTGTCGATCATGTAGAGCACATCGCACACCTCGCCGCCTTGGCTGAGGGTGTTGTTGCCGTGCATACGGACGAATTTGTTCACTTTCTCCGTCCAGGCGTTGCGGACGACGAACATCTCCGAAAGGTTGAATTCCTTGCCGTACATGCGCTGGATTTCGGCCTCAACGAAACCGATGCCGGCAAAGCACCAGCATGTGCCTGAGCTGCCTTGGTTGTCGACGGGGGTGTGCTTCACGTTGACCGTCTCGGTGATTTGGTAGACTTGTTTTTCGTCTTCTTTGTTTTCTTGGGCCAAGAGCGTAGTGCCGGTGCCCAGCAGCAGCGCAACCGCTGCGAATCTGATGACTTTGTTCATATTATTTTGATTTATTGAATTTTAACTACTTTCTTCACTTGGTTGTGGTCGCCTTTCAGTTTCACGAAATAGGTGCCGTTGGGCAACGAGGTCATGTCGATGGTGGCTTGGCCGTTGGTGGCTCTTGTTTGCATCAGCATTTGTCCGGTCAGGTTGTAGACTTCCACGGATTGAAGGCCGATGGATTCGACGTTAACCATTCCTGAGGTCGGGTTGGGATAGAGTATTGCCTCATGCTCATTGTTTTCACTGACGTTGGTGGTCCAGTCCACAAAGATTTCGTTTGTGGGGTTCGACTCGATGTAAGCGGTCTGTCCGGTCACGGTGTAGTAATATTCATGTGACGAATTGGCGGTGTAGTCAACGAAATCTGTCGTCGTGCTGTGGCCGATAAGTTCGCCGTTGCGGTAGATGCAGTAGCGTTCGGCCATGGTGGCTCCATGCCATTGCAGTATGACGTGGCCTTCGTGGATGTAGAAGCTGAGCTGCTGCGGGATGATGGTCTTGTTGACCGAAACGAAATGTAGTTCGGGGTCGCTTGCGGTGGTGCCGAAGCCCGATTCGCAGTCGATGTCGGAGTAATAGGCGGTGACGGCATACTCGTAAACATGGTTTTCCAATGCATGGAGGTTGTCGGTGTGATAGGGACTGCTCAAGGCCTTGATGCGCCTGAACTCTTGTCCTTTGATGCGGCGGTAGAGGTAATATCCGGTGAGGTTTTCGGCTTGCGGGGCGTCCCACATCAGTTTCACTTTCGTGTTGGTCGTCATTTCATAGCGCATGTTGACTGGGACTTCACACGAACCGTCTTCGTTGACCGAGGCCAAGTTGGAAGGATCCGACTCGCCATCCTCTTTGAAGGAAGTGACGAAATAATTGTTGAGGCTTTCGCTAAGGTTGTTGTCAGTGAAGTGAGTGTCTTCGGTGACGGCATAGAGCAATCCGTTGCGATAGATGTAGTATTGCGGCAAGTCGCGGCCCGAAGGCTGCCAGCTGAGGTTGATGTTGTCGCCGTCTTTGACTGCATTCAGGTTTTCGGGCACGTCGTTGTTCGACTTCTCGCCGCAGTGGTTGTTGGCCACATAGAACAAGCCTTTGTTGAGGTTGGCGGAGGAGCTGTTGAACGAAACAGCGGTAAGCCCTTCGCTGTCTTTAATGTCGAAGCTGATGTTGTCAATGGCTTGTGTGGGTGCTTTCCAGCAGAAGTCGACGCGGCCAATGGGCATGTTGAAAGCGAGGCTCGTTGAAGCGGATTGGGGTTGCAGCTGGGCGAGTTCGATGCCGGCTGAGTTGACCAACGAGATGTAGCCGCCGTTCCAGCCTTGGCTGTCGCTTGAGGTCATGTCGATGTGCCAGGTGCACGAAGGGCCGAGGATGACTTTCTCGGCGGTGGCTTCGAGACCTTTGGCACCTTGTGTGACGGCATAGACGCTGTAGTCGACCACGGTGGGCATGTAATGGTCGGTGAAGCTCATGTTGGCTCCGGGGGCGACGTTGTCTTCGGTGTAGATGATTTCGCCATCGCGGGTCACCACGATTTGGTCGATGGCATTGAGGGCGTTGAGGTGGACGTTCTGCGTGGGATTGGTCCAACTGAGTACGGCGGTGTAGTCGTAGTCGCCGAGCGAGTTCACTTCAAGGTTCTCGGGTTGCATGGGCATGTATTCGTAGACGTTGGTGGGCACGTAGTTGAAAACGGCTTGTGCCCAACCGGCATAGTCGATTTCGTCGATGACGAACCAGCCGTCGCTGCTGCCGCCCCAGCCCCAGTTGAAGTGGAACAGGTCGTTGTCGTCGTAGCCATCGCAAACGAAGGCATGGCCGCCGCTGTTGCTGAAGCCGGAATAGTAGACAGGCCAGCCGATGTCGAACGATTCCTTAAGCATGTTCTGCCAGTTGGTGAGCGAGTATTCGTCGCGGCCTCTGAGGGTGGCGTTGTTGGAATAGGAGAAATAGTGACGGATGGCATAGGGCACGTCCCACGAGTTGGCGCCGCTGCCGCTGGGAGAGAAGTTCATGTCGACGGCCACGCCGCAGTGGTACATGAAAAGGGCCACGGCCTCAATCTGCTCTTGCGAGGCGTTGCCGAGGCGGTCGGGCATCAGCTCCCAATGGTAGGTGGTTTGCCCGAAGTTGGCGCTTTGCTGTCCGTAGCCTTGGCAGTAATAGGAATGGCTCCCGGTGCCTTGGGTGGGGTGGTTCCAGCGTTTCATCACCTGGCTCATGGCGGTGGCCACGCAGCCCGCATAGCAGTGTCCGCCCGAACCGCCGCTGGCTTCGGGGGCATACATGTTGTAGGGCCAGTCTTGGTTCCACTTGGTGGAGCAGATGTAGTCGACGCCGCGACCGCCGTTGCGCGAGAGCAGGCGACCGGTGGTCGTCACGCTATGCCATTCTTCGGCGGTGTTGTCGACCATGACGGCGTTGCGGCTTGTGCGGGCCTCGATGATCTTGTCGAGGTAGAAGCTGAGTTCGGGCGACATGTTCTCGGTCTCAAACGGGCCTTCGTCGGAATAGCCCACGATGGGACGGAAACGGTCGTCGGCACTGACGATGACGAAGCCTCCCTGACCCACATTGAAGGCATAGAAACAGACTTCGTTGCGGTTGGAAATGCCAGTATAAACCAATTGCAATTCATTGGATTTCATGTTATTGCCGAAATTGGCATATGCAAATCTCTGCCCAACGGCCTTGGCTTTTGCCACATCAACGGGATGGGCATTCATTGCGGTCATGCCTAAAAGCATGGCGACTAAGGTAAACAGAATGTTTTTTTTCATGTGGAAATGTGTTTTTCAAAAGGACAAAAATAGGAAAAAATCAGAAACGGGAAGCGATTTAGAAAAGAAATCATATTATGGACACCTCCAAAAATTGCTCCGTAGGAGCTTTCTTTTAATAATAAAGCACTATGAACCAGTGTGTTATGCTCTGTAGGAGCTTTCTTTGACTTGAATTCCGGGAACCGCATTATGATTCTGGCTCTATGGTAATCACTTCGTCCATCTTGATGTCGAAAGGCTCGGCGGGCACTTCGTCGACCAATTGGAAGTCGAAGCAGATGCCGATGCGTTTCACGTCATGGTGATGAGAGAGGAAACGGTCGTAGTAGCCGCGCCCGCGCCCGAGGCGGTTGCCCGCGCGGTCGAAGGCCATGCCAGGGACAACGATGAGGTCGAAACCGCCTTTGTAAGGCTCGTTCTGTGGCTCCATGATGTTGAAGTCGCCCACGGCGAAAGCGGTGTCTTTGGCGTATTCGACGGGGATGATGTCGTCGCCGACCACGGTGGGCAGGATGATGGTTTTCTTGAGGTGCCACTTCTCAAGGAA
>CAMKAR010000160.1 GCA_946410535.1 uncultured Bacteroidales bacterium | reverse complement strand
CTCGCGGAGCAGCAGCACCTCGATCTTGGCGCCGGTCTTTTCCTTCTCGCCATAAAGTTTGGCGGGGAACACCTTGGTGTTGTTGATGACGAACACGTCGCCGTCTTTCACGTAGTCCACCAAATCCTTGAAGATGCGGTGCTCGATCTTGCCGGTCCGACGGTCGACGACCATCAGGCGGGCTTCGTCGCGGTTTTGCGTTGGCTGCAGGGCGATCAGCTCGCTCGGCAGGTTGAATTTGAACTGTGAGAGTTTCATTGTATGATGTTGTTTTTGTTGAACTTCACTCCAATAGAAACTACAAAGATACGACAAAATTTGAATTTTGTCAAGTAAAATTTTATAATTTATTGATTTTCAACAATATTATTTCGTCATTTCTTCACTGTTCGGTCCCGGCGGATTTGCAATCCGACGGTTTCGGTTTTGGGATTTGCAATCCCTCTTGCTCTTTCTTCCATTCCTTAAACGCTTCGCCCGTCTTAACGATATGCTGGCGCAATTTTTCCAAAGGCCAGGCGTCCTCAACGCGGAAGTCGCCGATGCGGGTGCGTCTTAATGATTTCAGGCAGGCACCGTTGCCCAAGGCCTTGCCGAAGTCGTTGGCGAGGCTGCGGATGTAGGTGCCCTTGCTGCAAGTGACCTCGAAATCCAATTCCGGGAAGCGGTCGAGGTTGAGTTTGAAGTCGTTGATGTGGATTTCGCGGGCTTTCAACTCGATTTCCTCGTCGGAACGGGCGTAGTCGAAAGCGCGTTTCCCCTTGATTTTGATGGCGGAATACTTAGGCGGATATTGCTTGATGTCGCCGATGAATTGCAGCCGTGCGGCCTCGATTTGTTCGGGCGTAATGCTGTCTGTCGGGAAAAAAGCATTAGGCTCGCTCTCCAGGTCGAATGTAGGTGTGGTTTGGCCGAGAAGAATCGTGCCCGTGTAGGTCTTCACTTGCGCTTGGTAGGTGTCGATTTGCTTGGTCATCTTGCCGGTGCAGAGGATGAGCAGTCCGGTCGCCAAAGGGTCCAAGGTGCCGGCATGGCCCACTTTCAGCTTGCGGATGCCGTAGCAGCGGTTCACCAAGCTACGGATGAAGTTGACCGTGTCGAACGACGTCCAGTCAAGGGGTTTGTCGATGAGGATGACCTCGCCTTCTTCGAAATTAAACATTCTGTATTCTGTTGGGAAACAAATCTGAACAAATCTAAAACAAATCTTTGATATAAGTCTAGTAGTTCACCAGCTTGCCCTTATCGGGCTTGCTGGAGGTGCTTCTTCGAAGCGGCTGTCAATTAAGGATGTATGGCAGAATGATGGCCAATAAGCCAACGATGGCGCAATAGATGGCGAACCATACTAATTTGCCCCGTTTCACGATGTTGATCATCCACTTGCAGGCGAAGCAGCCTGTGATGAAGGCTGCGAGGAAGCCGACAATGAGCGCAAACGTCGAGGTAGGCACTGCGGCGGCGGCATCAGCGGCGGCACTAACGGCTTCTGCCGACGGGAAAAACAGTTTTTTGGCATCCAACAAGGCTTCTCCCAAAATGGGCGGGATGACCATCAGGAAAGAGAATTGGGCGAGCTTTTCCTTTTTGTTGCCGAGAAGCAGCCCCGTTGCGATGGTGCTACCAGAACGCGACAGGCCTGGCAGTGCGGCCACGGCTTGCGCGATGCCGATAATGAAGGCGTGGAGCGGGGAAATGTTTTCCTTTTGTCGGGGTTTGGCGAAATAAGAGAAAGTCAGCAAGGCAGCGGTCACCAAAAGGCAGATGCCCACCACGAGCAGACCGTTGCCGCACGAGGCCGACAATTTGTCGTAATTGAACGCATCTTCGATGACGTCCTTGAAAAATACCCCGACGATTCCGATGGGAATCATGGAAATGAGGATGTTGACGACGTATTTTGTCCCGTCGTTCCACTGCCACTTGAACAGGTCCTTGAACAACCAAACGATTTCTTTCCAAAGGATGACGCAGGTGCTCAGCACGGTGGCAACATGAACAATGATGCCGAAATCGAGCGCGTTTTCGCCTTTGATGCTAAACAAATACTGGCCAATCGTAAGATGGCCGCTGCTACTCACGGGCAGGTATTCCGTCAAGCCTTGTATGATTCCTAAGATTAATGCTTCTATCCAGCTCATGATTCGTTTTTTTGTCACAAAACTTGCAAAACCCTCAAAACCCGTTTTTGGATGTGGAAAGTGGCCAACCGGCCCACTTTCCGGCGGCAACCAGGTCGGGTGCCACCGCAACCTTAATGTTGTGGTTTTGCCAGTTTTGTGTGTTTTGTGATTATTTCTTTTTCCAGAAGATCGCCACGATCTCAACCACAAATCCCGCCAAGACCAAAATCGGGGCGAGGGTGATGCGTTGGAAGTTGAACATGGATTCGTTGAACACCTTGGGGTCGTCGGAGCCACCGCCAATCATTAGGATGAAGCCCAAGGCGATGAGGGCGAGGCCGATGAGCACGATGATGTAGTTCATTTTGCCGAAAGGCATGACTTTCTCGTTGTCAGTGGTTTCGGTAACTTGTGTCTTTGTTTCTTTTGCCATATTCGGTAGATTTAAGATTCAAAATTCAATATTTAAGATTTAAAATTCGGGGTCTTCGACAGGCTCAGACGCCCTTGATGGTTACACATATAATCGGTCGACGTCGGCGTGGAGGTATTTGCGCAGGGCGAGTCGGGTGGAGAGTCCGCCAAGCAAGATGCCCAAGCCGATGATGCCGACAAAGATGCCGATGATGATTTTATAGTCTTGCACGAGGGCTAACTCGGGCAGGCGTTGGTCGAGGCCATAGATGAGCAAGGCAAGCAGGGCGTCGGCGATCAAGGCGCCGAAAAAGCCTTGCAAGACGCCGCTGCGGATGAACGGACGGCGGATGTAGGCCGGCGTGGCACCCACAAGCTGCATGCTGCGCACGAGGAAACGCTTCGAGTAGACGCTGAGTCGTATCGTGTTGCGAATCAGTGTGATAGCGATGATGAGCAGGATAAGGCTGGCCGCCATCAGCGCGAGGCCGATGCGGTTCACGTTTTGGTTGATAACGCCGACGAGCGATTTTTGGTAGTAGATTTCCTTGATGTCGGTGTTTTTGAGCAATTGAGTTTGGATGACCTGGATGCTGTCGTTGTTGGCCCAATCCGCGTTGAAGCGCACGTCGATGGAGGGGAGGAGCGGGTTCTCTTCGTTGCCGAGCCATTGCAGGAAGTCCTCGCCGAGGTCGTCGCTGAGGCGGCGGATGGCCTCTTCCTTGGTGATGTATTTCGTCGACTTCACGGCGGGCATGGCGTCCAGTTCCTTTTGCAGCTGCAGGATCTTGGCTTCCTTCACGTTGCTGTTCATCACCACCTCGAAGCCGATGTTCTCCTTGAGGTGGTTGGAGAGTTTCTGCGCGTGCATCATCAGCAGGGCAAACACGCCTAAGAGGAAGAGTACCAATGCGATACTCATCATCGACATGAAATACGACCCTGCCACACGGCCTCTGTTTGAACTTTTCTCGGACATCCTTTTTCTTTTGAAACGGCAAAGATAGGGGAAATATTTGATTGGAATCAATTATTTTGGTACTTTTGCAGTCTAAATACTTTAAATATGTGTACAGTAAGTATAAACATTGATGACGTTGCGGTACGTCGAATCAATCCTTACCTTACTTCTCGCGAAAGCATTGGCCAGTGGCTTCAACAACAGGTGGACGATTTTATTGAGAAGATGGTGTTGGATCAGGTTCGTAGTCAGTCGCCCAATTCACATTCTGCAGAGGAAATGAAAGCCATTGTGACAAAACGCTTGCATTCGATGGAAACTGGCGAGGCTACTTTTGTTGATGGCGAAGAAGGATTTGCACAAATCAGATTGCGCTATGGCTTATAAATACCGTTGGCTTAGCCAAGCACTTGAAGATATGGCGCATGAAATCCAATATGTGCACAACGAATTTGGCTTGAGAGCAGCACGACAAACGGAAAGCAAAGTGCGTGAGGGAGTAAGGCAATTGTGTCAATTTCCTTATTCTGGGCTGCGTTATGAGGAAGATGTGTTGTATAAGGGACAAGAAGTGCGAGTGTTACATTTACGGCAGATCTCTGTGATTTATAGCATTGAAAATGAAATGATTACTTTGGTTGCTATTTGGAATAATTATCAAGATCCAAATAAACTCAACGATATTATCAAAACTCGGGAAGAATAGGATTATGCAAACCCTGAAATCAAACATACGAACCGACTCCGAGGAATTCAAGCAGAACGAGAAGAATTTCCTCGCGCTGATGGCGCAATACCGCGAGGCGATGGCGGCCTCAATGCAAGGCGGCGGCGAGAGTGCCGTGGCCAAACACAAGAAACGCAACAAACTGCTCGCCCGCGAACGCATCGACCTGCTCATCGACCCGAATACGCCATTCCTCGAACTCTCGCCGATGGCGGCTTACGGCACCTATAACAACGACTTCCCCTCGGCGGGCATCATCACGGGCATAGGCGTGATTCAAGGCAGAGAGGCGGTCATCGTGGCCAACGACGCCACCGTGAAAGGCGGCACCTATATGCAATACACAGTGAAGAAACACCTTCGCGCCCAAGAGATTGCGATGGAGAACCATCTGCCCTGCGTCTATATGGTCGACAGTGGCGGCGCTTTCCTTCCCGAGCAAGACACGGTCTTCCCCGACCGCGACCACTTCGGGCGTTTCTTCTACAACCAGGCGCGCATGTCGGCCATGGGCATCCCGCAGATCGCCATTGTGATGGGCATGTGCACCGCTGGCGGCGCCTACGTTCCGGCCATGAGCGACGAGACCATCATCGTGCGTAACCAAGGCACCATCTATCTCGGTGGTCCGCCGTTGGTGAAAGCGGCCACGGGCGAGGTGGTCACGGCTGAAGAGTTGGGCGGCGGAGAGATGCACACCAGCATTTCGGGCGTGGCAGACCACTTGGCCGAAAACGACCAACATGCCTTGCAGATTTGCCGCAACATCTTCAAGACCTTGGAGAAAAGTCACCGACAGAAGTTGGACATGCTCCCTGTGGAGGCTCCGTTATACGACCCGCACGACCTTTACGGCCTCGCGCCCATCGATTTCCACAAGCTCGTCGACCCGCGCGAAATCATTGCCCGTATCGTCGATGGCAGCCGTTTCCAGGAGTTTAAGTCGCGCTATGCCACCACACTCGTCTGTGGCTTCGCTCACCTAATGGGTTTCCCCGTGGGTATCCTGGCTAATTATGGCGTGTTGTTCTCGGAATCGGCACTGAAAGCCACCCACTTCATCGAGCTTTGCTGTCAGCGCAACATTCCGTTGGTGTTTTTGCAGAACATCACAGGCTTCATGGTGGGCAAGCAATACGAGCAAGGCGGTATCGCCAAGGACGGCGCCAAGATGGTTCATGCCGTCTCGAATGCCAACGTGCCCAAGTTCACGGTCATCTTCGGTGGCTCGTTTGGCGCGGGCAACT
>CAMKAR010000159.1 GCA_946410535.1 uncultured Bacteroidales bacterium | reverse complement strand
GTCTCCACCATTGCCGAGCGCATGGCCGTCTTTGGCGACCTCAACATGTTCCTCGGCGTGTGGCTCTCTTCGCTCGTGCTGCTGCCCGTCGGGTTGTTCTTCACCTTCAAGGCCACCACCGATGCGGCCCTCTTCGACGGCGACAGCTGGAAGAAATTCTTCCAAAGGGTATTCAAGAAACACAAAAAAGCCAAGGTTGAATCAAACACACAGACAAATCGATAGTTGCGGCGTTTCGACAAGCTCAACGGCATAAGGTCCCTGAGCCTGTCGAAGGGCCGAACCCAACAAACTAAAACCTTTACCCATGAAAATCCTCCTGCTCTGCAACAAGCCCCCCTACCCTGCCTCCGAAGGCGGTCCCATGGCGATGAACAGCATCATCACCGGACTGCTCGAAGCGGGGCATCAGGTCAAGATATTAGCCATCAACAGCGAGAAGTTCAACGTCAAGGAAAGCGACATCCCCGACGAATACAAACGCAAGACCGGCATCGAGCTGATCGACGTCGACCTGAGCATACGACCGCTGAAAGCCTTCTTGAATTTGTTTACCAAAAGGTCGTACCATGTGGAGCGTTTCATCTCCGACAATTTCAAGGAACGGCTTATCGAAGTGCTTGATAAAGAGCAGTTTGACGTGGTGCAGTTGGAAATGCTTTATATGGCGCCTTATGTGGAGACCATCCGCCAGCACTCCAAAGCCATGATTGTGTTGCGTGCCCACAACGTCGAGCACAAGATTTGGGAACGCATCGCCAAGGAGACCAAGTTTTTCGCCAAACGATGGTATATCAACCATTTGGCAAGGACCTTGAAAGAATACGAACTCAATGCCTTGGAGAGTGTCGACGGCATTGCCGCCATCACGCGCAAAGACGCGGCATTTTTCCGCAAATACTGCTCGAAGCCCATCATCGACATCCCTTACGGTGTTTATCCTGAGGAGTTTACGCCAAAATCAGAGATTGAAGGCAAGCCCAAGTTCTACCACATCGGTTCCATGAATTGGATGCCCAACGAGGAAGGCATACGTTGGTTTGTTGACGAGGTGCTGCCCCGAACCGTCGAGAAAGTGCCCGATTTTGTCTATCATTTGGCCGGTCGCTCGATGCCCGAATGGCTCACCACGCTGAAGAACCCGCATGTCGACGTTGTTGGAGAAGTGCCTGATGCCAAGGAATTTGTCGCCAACCACGATGTGGCCATCGTACCCTTGCTTTCGGGCAGCGGCATCCGCATCAAGATCATCGAGTCGATGGCGATGGGCAAGACCGTCATCACCACGCGCGTGGGTGCCGAGGGCATCCTCTACGACGAGGAAGTCAACATCATCATCGCCGAGAACAAGGCCAAGATGGTGGAAGCCATCCGCGCCATCAACGAGAACCCCGAAATCGCAGTCCGCATCGGACAAGCCGCGAGAAAATTAGTGGAAGAAACCTACGACAACCGCAAGATCATCGCCCGCCTGCTGATGTTTTATGAGCAGATCCGACCGGGAAGCAAGATTACGTTCTTGTAACTTTGGCCTATAGCCAATGGCTTATGGCTTGCTTATCCCAAGGCGTGGAACTTATGCTTTTTGCTGAAGCAAGCCATCTGCCATAAGCCATCAGCCATAGTCAACAATAAAACAACTCAACGGTTCAACAATCAACAAAAACCATTATCTTTGTCCCCTCAATTCAACCGAGATGAAGATTTTTGTCCTTCTGCCCCGCATCCCCTACCCGCTCGAAAAGGGCGACAAATTGCGGGCTTTCAACCAGATAAAGCAACTCTCAAAACGCAACGAAATCGTCCTTTGTGCCTTGAACGACGACCCAAAAGTCAGCGAGCAAGACGCTTTTCGCGCTTTGCAACCCTATTGCCAGTCGATCAATTTCATCAAGATTTCCAAGCCGCAAATCCTGTTGGGACTCATTCGCGCTTTTTTCAAAGGCCTGCCCATGCAATGCGGCTATTTCTACAATCGCAAGGCAGCAAAGAAAGTCAACGCCTTGATTGCCAAACACAAGCCCGACATGCTCTTCTGCCAGCTGCTGCGCACTGCGGAATACATCAGGCACAAGGACATCCCGAAAACCATTGACTATCAAGACATTTTCTCCTATGGCATGAAACGCCGTGCCGACGTGGCCTCGTTCGTCATGCGACCTATATATAATATGGAGTACCGCCGTTTGGCCCGTTACGAAGCCGACATCTTCGACGACTTCGACGTGAAGACCATCATCAGCGAACCCGACAGGGCCTTGTTCCCGCATGAGAAGCGCGACGAGATCCTCATCGTGCCCAACGGCGTCGACCACGAGAAATACCATCCGATGGACTGCGAGAAGAAATACGACTTAGTCTTCACGGGCAACATGAGCTATGCGCCCAACGTAAACTCCGTGGAATATTTGGCCAACGAGATCCTGCCCATCGTATGGAAGACCTTGCCCGACGTGAAAATGTACATCGCCGGCGCCACCCCTGACCCTCGTGTGAAGAAATGCGCCAATGAAAAGATCATCGTCAGCGGCTGGCTCGACGACATCCGCACGGCCTACGCCGAGAGTCGCGTCTTCATCGCGCCCATGCGTATTGGCACTGGACTGCAAAACAAGCTGTTGGAGGCCATGTCGATGCGGCTGCCCGCCATCACATCACCTTTGGCCAACGCCTCTTTGGGTGCAAAACCTAACGAGGAAATCTTGGTCGGCAGCAACGCCGAGGAGATGGCACAGCACATCATCACCCTATTGACAGACAAGGAACAAGCCGACCGTCTCGCCCAAGCGGGCTTCGACTTCACGAATCGCGTCTATGACTGGGGCAAGGCTACGGAGGTGATGGAGGAGGCGATGCGCAAAGCCCTGTAGGGGCGACAGCCAATAAGCAGGCGACGTAAGTCCCTGCAACATAAAAATCGACATATAATCGGCTACCGCAATGCGACAGCCCAATAAATCAAACGACAACAACTAACTATGGAAAACAATCTTGCAATACAACTCTTTGAAAATAAACAAATTCGCGTCGTTTGGGACGCTGAAAAGG
Organism: uncultured Bacteroidales bacterium; assembly: GCA_946410535.1. Next base: position 2,492 of record CAMKAR010000159.1, on the reverse strand, counting down.
AAAAATACTATTTCTCTGTTGTGGACGTAGTACAAGTGCTAACCGAAAGCCCACGCCCACGAAAGTATTGGAGTGCTTTGAAAGCAAAGCTGAAAGCGGAAGGAGATGAGTTGTCCCAATCTTTGGGACAACTGAAACTACCTTCTCAAGATGGTAAAAAATACCTAACTGATGTCGCTGATTTAGAGGAGGTTCTTCGCATCATCCAGTCTATCCCATCACCTAAGGCAGAACCTTTGAAGCGTTGGCTTGCCGAAGTCGGAGCACAGCGCATCGACCAGATGATTGACCCTGAGCAGACTTTCCAAATGGCTGTGGAGGATTATCGGAGACAAGATTACAGCGACCGCTGGATCAATGAGCGAATGAAGTCCATCAAGATGCGCAAGGAGCTCACCGACGAATGGGAACGCTCGGGTGTTCACGAGCCAAAAGACTTCGCCATCCTTACCAACATTCTCACCAAGGCTTGGAGTGGCATGACCACAGGCGAATACAAGCAATACAAAGGTCTCACCAAAGAGAACCTGCGCGACAACATGACAAACATTGAATTGGCGCTCAACACTTTGGCAGAAGTAGCCACCACTGAAATCTCGCGTCAACGCAACCCGAAAGGTTTCACAGAAAGCCAGCAAACCGCACAAGCGGGAGGCCGCATCGCAAAAAACGCCCGGAAAGACTTGGAGAAAGAACTTGGCCACAGCGTGGTTTCACCCGCAAAAGCCTCGGATTACCTTGCGCCCGTTGAGGATGCCGAAGCAAAGGAACTGGCCGAAGGCAATTCCAACGAATAATCTGGACTGCTTCGCCGTTCCTCCTCGCGGTGACGCAAAGCGGTGCAGAGCAAAGCCCTGTAGGGGCGACAGCCAATAAGCAGGCGACGTAAGTCCCTGCGCAACTGACAACTACAAACTGACAACTACAAACTGATAACTGACAACTGAATATGGCACAACCCGACGACAAAAAAATCATCTTCTCAATGGTGGGCGTAAGCAAAATCATCCCGCCGTCACGACAAATCCTGAAAGACATCTACCTCTCGTTCTTCTATGGAGCGAAGATTGGTATCATCGGCCTCAACGGAGCAGGAAAATCGACCCTGCTGCGCATCATCGCGGGCAAGGAGAAATCCTACAACGGCGAAGTGGTGTTCTCGCCCGGTTATTCCGTGGGCATGCTGGACCAAGAGCCGCAACTCGACGACAACAAGACCGTCCGCCAAGTGGTGGAAGAAGGCGTGCAGGAGATCGTCGACATCCTCAAGGAATACGAGGAAATCAACAACAAGTTCGCCGATCCTGACGCCGACTTCGACAAGCTCATTGCCCGTCAGGGCGAGCTGACCGAACTCATCGAGCAACACGACGCTTGGGAACTCGACTCGAAATTAGAACGCGCCATGGACGCGCTCAACTGTCCCGATGGCGACACGCCCGTGCGCAACCTCTCGGGAGGCGAACGCCGCCGCGTGGCCCTCTGCCGACTTCTCCTGCAAGAGCCCGACATCCTGCTCCTCGACGAGCCCACCAACCACCTCGACGCCGAGAGTATCCAATGGCTCGAAAGCCACTTGCAGCAGTACAAGGGCACCGTCATCGCCGTCACCCACGACCGTTATTTCCTCGACCACGTGGCCGGATGGATCCTCGAACTCGACCGTGGCGAAGGCATCCCGTGGAAAGGCAACTACTCCTCGTGGCTCGACCAAAAAACCCAACGCCTCGCCATGGAAGAAAAGACCGAGAGCAAACGACGCAAGACCCTCGAACGCGAGCTGGAATGGGTCCGCATGGCCCCGAAAGCGCGTCACGCCAAGGGCAAGGCACGTTTGGAATCGTATGAGAGGATGCTCAACGAAGACGTGAAGGAGAAAGAAGAAAAACTCGAAATCTACATCCCCAACGGCGACCGTTTAGGTTCGAAAGTCATTGAGGCACACGATGTGACCAAGGCATACGGCGACAAGCTGTTGTTCGAAAACCTCAACTTCAGTCTGCCGCAAGGCGGCATCGTGGGCGTGATTGGACCGAATGGCGCGGGCAAGACAACTTTGTTCCGCCTCATCATGGGCCTGGAAAAGCCCGACTCGGGCACCTTCGAGGTGGGCGAGACCGTGAAGATCGGTTACGTCGACCAGCAACATGCCGACATCGACCCCGAAAAGACCGTCTGGGAGGTCATCAGCGGCGGCAACGACATCATCCAGTTGGGCAAACGCAGCATCAACTCACGCGCCTACGTGTCGCGCTTCAACTTCGGCGGCAACGACCAACAAAAGAAAGCCGGTGTGCTGTCGGGCGGTGAGCGCAACCGTATGCACTTGGCTTTAACTCTGAAACAAGAGGCCAACGTCCTCCTCCTCGACGAACCCACCAACGACATCGACGTGAACACCCTCCGTGCCTTGGAGGAAGGCTTGGAGAACTTCGCAGGCTGCGCCGTCATCATCAGCCACGACCGCTGGTTCCTCGACCGCGTGGCCACCC
>CAMKAR010000158.1 GCA_946410535.1 uncultured Bacteroidales bacterium | reverse complement strand
CGGAAATAGTTGGTAAAGAAGCCTTTGTCTTTCAGTTGCTGGTAGGCCTCGATGATCCATTCCAAATGGAGCTGGTTGGCGTTGAGTGCATAATCGTGAGCAAATTCAACCAAGTTCTCTCCACGACAGCGTTGCCCTTCGAGCAAGGGCTTCGATGCGCCGCTTGTGCTTTTGGGCGTGAAAGTGTAGCTGCCTCTCATGTTGGGGTGGCCGTAGATTTGGAAGGGAGTCTCGGTGCCGCGTCCCACGCTGACGATGCTGCCTTCGAAAAGGCAAAGGGTGGGGTAGAGGTATGCCGATTCCCAGTTGGGCAGGTTAGGCGACGGGCGCACGGGCAGCTCATAGATGGCGTTGCGGTTGTAATTATTAATAGGTATCACGGTGAGGTCGCAGCGGAGGCCGTTTTTCAGCCAGCCTTCACCGTTCACCATCTTGGCGTACTCACCGATGGTCATGCCGTAGACAACAGGAACTTGGTGCAACCCCACAAACGACTGGTTTTCAGTTTTCAACACGGGACCGTCCACATAAAAGCCGTTGGGATTGGGACGGTCGAGGACGATGACTGGAATGTTGTTTTCTGCGGCGGCTTCCATCACATAACTCATCGTGGAAATGTAGGTGTAGAACCGCACCCCAACGTCTTGCAAGTCAAAGAGAATCAAGTCGATGCCTTGCAGCATTTCGGGCGTTGGTTTCTTGTTCTTGCCGTAGAGCGACACGATGGGCAAGCCTGTTTTCTCGTCTTTGCCGCTGCTCACCTTGGCTCCGGCGTCGGCGGTGCCACGGAAACCGTGTTCGGGCGTGTAGATTTTCCTTATATCTATACCCAACGAAAGCAAGGTGTCGACCAAATGCGTCTCGCCCACGATGCTCGTTTGGTTGCCCACGATGCCGATGCGTTTGCCTTGCAGAAGTGGCAGATAATCATTGGTTTGCATGGCGGCAGAAACATAATGCGCCTTGTCGACAAACTGCAATTGGGGTTCGTCGTCCATCTTGAATACCTGTGCCTTGGCAAGTGGCATGAAAGCCAGCAAGAGCAAAGCGATTGAAAAGAATTGTCGTTTCATTTCGGTTTGTTTTTTACTTTTGCAAAATTATCGAAAATACTGCAAATGTCGGGCCCAAAATTCATTAAGCCGGAAAATTTTGCTATTTTTGCACAATAAAACACGTCAAGGACATGCAAGAACGAAAATATCCCATTGGTATTCAGACCTTTTCGGAAATCAGAAAGGGTGGATATGTTTATATTGACAAGACAGACCTCGTGTGGAACTTAGCACATGATGCCAAATATATCTTCCTCAGTCGCCCACGCAGGTTTGGCAAGAGCTTGCTACCGATATGGCCCCCGACATTGCCATGATGGCACAAGAGTACGAATGTACGCCTGAAGAGATGCACGCCAAACTGAAACTGCAATATGACGGTTACCGTTTTGCGGATGTTTCGCCCGATATCTATAACCCTTTCAGTCTGTTGAAGTGCTTCGGCTTGAAAAAAATAGCCAGCTATTGGTTTGAGAGCGGCACCCCGACTTTCCTTATCCGCCAGATGCAGCATTTCCGTACCGACATCACCACGATGGAGTGGATTGAGGCTTCGGCTTCGGCTTTCGACCGCCCGACGGAAGCCATGGAGAACGCCTTGCCATTGCTTTACCAAAGCGGCTACATCACCATCAAGGATTATGACAAGGAGACAGATTCATACATTCTTTCCATCCCCAACAAGGAAGTTAGGGTGGGACTTATTGATGGGTTGATTCCTTCCTATATTGGGTTGGACAGCAGTCGGGTGCAAGATGGCTTTGCCCTGAAGTTCTGGCGAGCCCTGAAACGCAACGACCTTGACACGGCCATGCAAGAGATGAAGGCCTTCCTCGCAGGCATACCTTACGTCGAAGGCTTCCAGAAGAAATTGGCCGAGGTGAAGAACTACGAAGGTTTCTACGAATACACTTTCTGGCTGATATTCAACATGCTAAACGTGTATGCGCGAACCCAAGTGAAGTGTACTGGTGGTCGCATCGACTTCGTGGTGCAGATGCCCGAAACGACATGGGTCTTTGAACTGAAAGTAAACGGAACGGCACAGGAAGCCCTCGACCAAATCAACGGCAAGGGTTATGCGTTGCCTTACCAAACCGAAGGCCGCGAGGTCGTCAAAGTGGGTGTGCAGTTCGATCGCGACACGATGACCATTGGGGAGTATTTGGTGGGCTGAATATGCGATTTGCCGTCGCAAGAAATCGTTTCGCCGTTTCCCAAAATGTTTGTATTTTTGCGGTCAATTTCAATTGAAAAGGCAAAATGTCCGCCCCAAAATTCATAGCTGACCGTATTTTTTCGCTCCAGAAGGAAAATCTTTCCTCAACGGTGATGCGACTGGCCGTCACGAGCGTGGCCTTGGCCATCATCGTGATGCTCATCGCTTGGGCTGTTGTGGTGGGCTTCAAGAACCAGATTCGTGACAAAGTGATAGGCTTCGTGGCCCCAATCCATGTGCAGGCTTTGGACAAAAACGAGTCGGTGGAAGAAACTCCTTTCCAATTGGATTCGATGTTAGTCAGTAGATTGAACTCCATCGAGGGCATCAGCCATTACCAGATGGTGGCCAACAAAGCGGGCATGATCAAGACCGACGACGAGATTCAAGGCGTGGTGCTGAAGGGCGTTGACGAAAGCTACGACTGGAGCTATTTCCACAACTGCCTCGTTGAAGGCCAAACGCCTGAATACAAGGCCGACGAACGCTCCACCGAGGTGTTGCTTTCCAAGGTGATAGCCGACAAGATGCTGCTCCATGTGGGCGACGACGTGCGCGTGTGGTTCATCGACAAGGACATGCAGGCGCGTGGCCGTAAATTCATCGTGAAAGGCATCTTCGAGACAGGGCTGTATGAATTTGACGAGCGCTTCGTCTTCGCCGACCTCAACCAAATCCGCAAGCTGAACGGATGGGGCGACAACGAGGCGGGACGGCTTGAGATTGCGTTGAAAGAGGATGCCGATGTGGATCAGGTCAATGAGAAACTCTATTACGCCTTGCCTTCCGAACTGGCTTCCTACACCGCCCGACAAAGCAACCCCCAAATCTTCGACTGGCTCGACCTGCTCGATACCAATGTATGGCTCATCATGGCCTTGATGCTTCTTGTGGCAGGCATCACTGTAATCAGCATGTTGCTGATTATCATTATTGAACGCACTTCTACCATAGGCCTTTTGAAGGCGATGGGTGCGAGCAACAAGTTCGTCCGTGAGGTGTTTTTGCGCCGATCGTTGCGTATTTTGCTCATCGGAATGATTATCGGCAACGTCATTGGGTTGGGCTTCTGTTTCTTGCAACAATACACGGGCTTCATCAAGCTCGATCCCGCAACATATTATCTCTCAGCCGTACCTATCGAATTGCATTTCAGCACGGTAGCCCTCATCAATATCGGCACGTTCCTGCTGTGGGTCTTGATGTTGCTCATCCCGACTTCGGTCATCAACCGCATCAGTCCCGTCAAGTCGATTCGGTTTGAATGAAGAAAATTTTACGGGAATTGCCGAATACATTGGGAAAATGCCTATCTTAGCCGCCCAATATAATAAGCGTGATGAAAGACTTTACCATTATGCCGCTGAAAGGCTACGGCGAAATACCTTTCGGAATGAGCCTTGACGAGACAGTCAAGTTGCTGAACATGCCTGACTTCTATGAGGAATTGAACGACATGGAGGAGACGGGCAACCGCTCCATCTACTACGAATATGATGCGCTCCAGACCAATATCTACTTCGAAGGTGTCACCAAGTCGGTTGTGGCCTGCTTCGAGACTGAGAATGAAGCGGCTACGCTGTTCGGCCAAAAAGTGTTTGACCTCAAGAAAGACGATGTCGTCAAGTTGATGAAAGCCAACGGGTTCAAGGATCTGACCGAAGAAGAGGAAGATGGCGAGCTTCGCGTTTCGTTCGAGGATGCCATGGTCGACTTCTTCTTTGAAGGCGATACGATGACGGCGGTGAGTTGGGGCGTTCTTGTAGACGAACAAGGGGAAATCATTTAGGAACAAAACACCCAAAACAAGGCAAAACCTGCATTTGAATGCGGCTCGGCAACCGCCTTGCCGCTGGAAAGCAGCCGGTTGGTGTGCTTTCCATATCAGATAAGTTTTGTAGGTTTTGCAGGTTTTGTGAGAAGAAAAATGAAAACCAAGTTACAACAGAAATATGATGCTTTTGTAGCCTATTTCTCGGAACACATGCCTGTGGCCGAGTCGGAGTTGCACTATCAGGATCCTTATCAGCTATTGGTGGCGGTGATTCTCTCGGCGCAATGCACCGACAAGCGCGTCAACATGACCACGCCGGCCTTGTTTGAACGTTTCCCGACGGCCAACGACATGGCAACGTCCTCGGTAGAAGAGATTTACACCTACATCAAGAGCATCTCCTATCCCAACAACAAGGCCAAGAACCTGTTGGGCATGGCGCAGACCTTGGTGCGCGACTTCAACGGCATCGTTCCCGACAATCTGGAGGACTTGCAGAAGCTGCCTGGCGTAGGCCGCAAAACCGCCAACGTGATGCTTGCCGTGGCTTTCCACCAGTCGGCCATGCCGGTGGATACGCATGTCTTTCGCGTGTCGAACCGTATCGGCCTGACGAAAAACTCCAAGACCGTGTTGGAGACCGAAAAGACCTTGGTGGCGCATTTGCCACAAGAGGTCGTCTCGAAGGCACACCATTGGCTCATCCTGCACGGACGTTATGTCTGTCTTGCCCGTAAGCCGAAATGCGAGATCTGCGGTATTACAGGAATTTGTGATTATTTCCAGAAGAAATTGAAAATCAAATAAATAATTATTATGAACGACTACGATTACTCAGAACAACCTAAGAAAAAAAGAGGAACGGGAAGAAAGATTTTTGGGACTTTGTTGTTCCTCATCCTTTTGGCTGCGGCCGGATTCTTCTATTTCAAGTTTTATTTCGTCTTTGGCGAAGGCGTGAAGGCGGGCGAACTCAACCGCATTGTCTACAAAGGCTATGTGTTCAAGACCTACGAGGGGCTGCTCATTCAGGCCGGTTACAACAACCAGTCCCATACATCAGGCGTACAATCGAATACCTTTGACTTTTCGGTGGCCGACAAGAATGTGGCCAAAGAGCTGGAAGCCAGTGCAGGAAAGTTTGTGCAAGTGCATTACAAGGAATACAAGGGCGCTTTGCCCTGGCGCGGTATGCAAAAGTATGTGGTCGACAGCGTACTATCGGTCACCAGTCTTAGCGAACCAGAGCACACACCGGTAACAGTGCCAACTGAGATTTTTTAGTTGCTTCTCGAAACCTCTAACTTGCCGATTTCCACCTCGTTGTTCTCGGAGATGATCTCGATCCAGGTGTTGTCTTCGCTGAACCACTTGTATTGCGAGCCGATGCGGAAGATGAAGGTCTTTTCGTCAGCCGTGGCGGCGATGGGCAGCACGAATCCACCGTTCTTGCCGCCCGAGCCACCGAAGGAGACAATCATCGGGAAGGTCTTCTCGGGATGCGGGTTGCGCACCT
>CAMKAR010000157.1 GCA_946410535.1 uncultured Bacteroidales bacterium | reverse complement strand
ACTAACTAATAAACAATTTGTTATGGGTTATTATTTCACTTCAGAATCCGTCTCGGCAGGTCATCCCGACAAGGTGGCCGACCAAATCTCGGATGCCGTATTGGACGCGATTCTCAGCAACGATCTCACCTCGAAGGTGGCTTGTGAGACCTTGGTCACGACGGGACTCGTCGTCGTGGCGGGCGAAATCCGCACCAACGGCTATGTCGAAATCCCCGACGTGGCTCGCAAGGTCATCGAAAAAATCGGCTACAACAAGTCGGAGTACCAATTTGACGCCCAGTCGTGCGGTGTGCTCTCTGCCCTCCACGGACAGTCGAACGACATCTTCCAAGGCGTTGGCCGCCAAAATCCTGAAGAACAAGGCGCCGGCGACCAAGGCATGATGTTCGGCTTCGCCTGCAAGGAGACCGAGAACTACATGCCGCTCACCATCGACCTCTCGCACCTCTTGTTGAGGGAACTGGCCGTCATCCGCAAGGAAGGCCAGGAGATGACCTACCTCCGCCCCGACGCCAAGTCGCAAGTGACGGTGGAATACGGCGAAGGCTGGAAACCTCTCCGCATCGACACCATCGTCATCAGCACGCAGCACGACGAGTTTGCCGACGATGAAACCATGTTGGCCAAAATCGAAGCCGACGTGCGCAACATCCTCATCCCGAGGGTGAAGAAACAGCTGCCCGAAGACTTGCAAAAGCTCTTCGGAAACGACATGAAGCTCTACGTGAACCCCACGGGCAAGTTCGTCATCGGTGGCCCCCACGGCGACACGGGTCTTACAGGCCGCAAAATCATCGTCGACACCTACGGTGGTCGCGGCGCCCACGGCGGCGGTGCCTTCTCGGGCAAGGACAGCTCGAAGGTGGACCGCTCGGCAGCCTATGCCGCCCGCCACATCGCCAAGAACCTCGTGGCCGCCGGCATCTGCGACCAAGCCTTGGTTCAGATCGCCTACGCCATCGGCGTGGCCAAGCCTGTGGGCTTCTACGTCAACACCGACGGCACGTCGCACGTCGAGATGAGCGATGCCGAGATCGCCCTCAAGGTGAAGGACATGGTCGACTTGCGCCCCTACTTCATCGTGAAGCGTTTCGGCCTCACCAACCCCATCTTCGAGGAGACGGCTTCCTACGGTCACTTCGGTCGCAAGCCTTTCACTCGCCCCGTGGAAGTGCATTACAAGGACGAACACACCTACGAGAAAGACGGCAAGACCTACAAGGATGTCGAGTTTTTCGGTTGGGAGAAGCTCGACTTGGTGGACGAACTGAAAGCGGCCTTCGGTCTCTAAACTCACTAAACAAAAAAAGCCTGCGACTTACCTCTGGCGGGGAAAGTCGCAGGCTTTCTTATTCAAGAATGTATCTACACTTTGAGACTATTCGTCTCCCTCTTCCTCCTTGAACTGTGACATCATAAACATGGTCATAATCTCATCGGGGGTCAAGCCAAGATACTCGATGGATTTCTTGGCATCATCCACCAGATCGCTGTCGGGATAAGTGTCGATAAGCCTTTGGAAAGCCGCATGTGCCTGGGCCGTGTCGTTGAGTTGGTCGTTGTAGACAAACGACCCCATCAGGAACAAGCTCCTCGGCGCCCATTCCGATTGGGGATAGTTGGCCAGCAACTTGTCGCACAACTCAGCGCTCTTGTCGGCATTCTTCAGCTGCACGTTGATTTCCATGGCATGAAAGAGCCAAAGCGGTGCCGATGCGTCGTCGGGGTTCTGCTCCACAAACTGGCAGTAGGTTTCAGCCACTTTGGGGGCCACATCCAAATTCATGCTTCGGTCTTCGTTAAGCAAAGTGGCCTCAGCCTTCCTCATGTCGTCTTGCGTCAGTTTCTGTTCTTTGTTGCCGCAAGCCATCATACCGAAAGCCAGCAGGAAACAGAATGTAAGTTTCAAGGTGTTTTTCATGTATTCTCTTTTTATCTGTGTTTCTTCTTGTGTGGGAAAATCATACGATAGTCGACATCGCAACGACCGTCCATGATGGCACGCAACTTGCCTTGAAGCAAGGTCTTGCGCAAAGGAGCGATGCGGTCGACGTGGACATGGCCTTGCAGGTGGTCATACTCATGCTGGATTATGCGCGAGCGGATGCCCTCGAAGACTTCCTCGTGCTCTTGGAAGTTCTCGTCGAGGTATTTGATGCGGATCTTGTCGGGGCGCATCACCTCTTCATAAATGTTGGGCAGGCTGAGGCAGCCTTCCTTGAAAGGCACCTCGTCGCCAAAGGTCTCGATAAGTTCGGCGTTGATGAACACCTGCTTGAAGTCCTTTGCGTCGGGATAGTCGGGATAGAACGGGTTGCCGTCGGTGACAAACAGGCGGATGGACTTGTTGACCTGCGGAGCGGCCAAGCCGACGCCCTCGGAATGGGCCAAGGTCTCCCACATGTCGGCAATCAACTTCTCAAGCTCGGGATAGTCGGGCGTGATGGGCTGGGCGATGGCCTTCAGCGTGGGGTGACCGTATGCTACTATTGGTAATATCATTTCAGTTGTTAGTTGTTCAGTTGTTCAGTTATTCAGTTGTTCAGTTGTTATTGGCCTTTCTACAAGCACAGGGACCGAGGTCGTTGAGCCTGTCGAAGCGCCGCTACATAGGTTTAATCGAACTCATATACGATTGCAGGATGATGGTGGCGGCGATGGTGTCGACGAGTTCCTTGTCCTGGCGCTTGGTTTTCTTCAATCCAGCGTCAATCATGGTTTGGTGCGCCATCACCGAGGTGAAACGTTCGTCGTAGCGCACGATTTTCATGTCGGGCAGCACCTTTCTCAGGCGGTTGACGATGGGCTCGATGTATTTGGAACAGTCGGACGGGTTGTTTTTCATGTCCTTCGGATCGCCGATGACGATGGTCTCCACTTCCTCCTGCTTCAGGTAGTTCAGCACGAAGTCGACGAGTTTGTGCGACTCCACCGTCGTCAGCCCGTTTGCGATGATCTGCAACGGGTCGGTCACGGCGATGCCGCTGCGTTTGCGCCCAAGGTCGATAGCCATTATCCTTGCCATGTCGTTTAAATTGAAAAAGAGGCTCGTTTGGGCCTCTTTTGTTTTGGGTGGGAGATGGGATTCGAACCCACGACCCTCGGAACCACAATCCGGTACTCTAACCAGCTGAGCTACACCCACCATCTGATTTAGTAGCGCCAATCTTTCGATTTGCGGGTGCAAAAATACTACATTTTTCCGAAACAGCGACATTTTTTCGACAAAATTTTTCATTTTTTCTCTTTCCTGCCCAAAATCAGCCTCGAATTCCGTATTTTTGACGGCTCAAAAAGGGAGGACTTATGGACGAAAAGAAGCAACAGAGCCAATCACCCAAAGCGTTGGCATGGAAGCGTTTCCGAAGCAACAAGCTCGGAATGCTGTCATGTTTCTATGTCATTATTTGGGCTTTGTTGGCCTTGTTTGCCTATGTGGTTATCCCCGACAAAACGCCCAACGCCAACCGCCAAATCCTCGAAATCAGCACCAAGAAACCCGGCTTCGAGGTCGACATGCTGATGGTGCCGAAGGAGACGCCACCCGAAAAGACACCGTTTTTCCGCTTCCTTTTCAACGGTCGGCCCGACGACTGCATCTACTTGCCCTTCGACAGCCTGCATATTAATAAGGAGACGACGACGGTGTTTCTGTATCAGTCGGGAGAAAGCGGTTCGGTGAGGACTGAGGTGGTGGAGAATAAGGAATTACTACGGGGCGGCGCCTCGAAAGGCTCAGGGACCTTGGTTTTTGCTTCGGACGACAAAGCCGAAACTTATATCAAAGCACATTGCGTCAAGCACCGCAAGTTTTTGCTCGGCACAGACCAATTCGGGCGTGACTTCCTCAGCCGTCTCGTCTTGGGCAGTCGCATCAGCCTGGCGGTGGGCTTCATCGCCGTGTTGCTCAGCCTGATGATCGGCATCGTGGTGGGCAGCTTGGGCGGCTTCTTCCGTGGCAAGGTCGACGACGCGGTGGTATGGTTCATCAACGTGGTGTGGTCCATCCCTACCCTACTCTTGGTCATCGCCATCACCTTCTCCTTGGGCAAAGGCATCGCGCAGGTCTTCATCGCCGTTGGCCTGACGATGTGGGTGGAGGTGGCACGCATCGTGCGCGGACAGATTCTCAGCATTCGCGAGACGACTTTCGTGGAAGCAGGGAAAGCATTAGGCTTCAAGGACTTGCGCATCATCTTCAAACATATCCTGCCCAACATCCTCAACCCCATCATCGTGGTTTCGGCGGCCAACTTCGCCTCGGCCATCCTACTTGAGGCGGGCTTGAGTTTCTTGGGCATCGGCGTGCAACCACCCATGCCGTCGTGGGGCAGCATGATCAAGGAGAACTATGCCTTCATCATTTTGGACGCGGCCTATTTGGCCATCCTGCCCGGCATTGCCATCATGCTCTTGGTTTTGGCCTTCATGCTCATCGGAAACGCCTTGCGCGAAGCGTTGGACGTAAAGAATTGACACGGGACTGCGTGACGCGAGACTGCGAGACGCGAGGATTAAGACTTGTCCCGTGTCCCGAAGTCACGCGTCCCGTGTCAAAAGAACATGAAGTTTAATTTTGAGCAATTACTTATCAAAAAAAGTTGTATCTTTGCGCCCTCAAAAGCCGACCGTATGCGGGTGTGGCGGAATTGGTAGACGCGCCAGACTTAGGATCTGGTTTCGAGAGAAGTAAGGGTTCGAGTCCCTTCATCCGCACAAATTAAAGATAATCAATCATATAGAAATGAACATCACACAGAGCACGAAAGGAGACAACCTGATCTCCATCAAGATTAGCGTCGAGAAATCCGACTACCAAGAGACCGTTGACAAGACCCTGAAAGATATGCGTCGCCGCGCCAATGTGCCCGGTTTCCGCCCCGGCATGGTGCCTATGGGCATGATCAAAAAGATGTATGGCGCCAGCGCGAAAATGGAAGCCCTCAACACGGTGGTCTCCGACAGCCTCAACAAGCATATCATGGACAACAAACTCGACCTGATCGGCTATCCGCTCAGCGACCTTGACCAGCAACAGCCTGCCGACCTCGACAAGGAAGAGGACATCGACTTCTACTTTGAGGCCGCACTGCGTCCTGAAATCAACGTCGACTACACCAACACGATGGTCGACTTCTACCATATCATCCCCACCGACGAGGAAGTGGACAAGGTGGTCGAAGACCTGCAACAGCGCAACCCCGACACCAGCCATCCTGAGACCGTGGGCGAGAACGACCGCCTCGAACTGAAGGTGCGCGAAGCCGAAGACGGCAAGGAGCTGGAAGGTGGATTCCAGAAAGACGGCCTCTTCATCCACATGGACCAAATCAAGGACAAGGAAAGCCGTGAGATGATCGTCGGCAAGGAAGTCGGCGCCGAGTTCATCATCAACTTCGCCAAGGCCTTCGGCAGCGAAGAAGCCGTGGCCAAAGTGCTTGGCGAGAATGCCCCTGTCGACAGCGACTACAACATCATCATCGACGACGCCATCCGCGACGAGAAACCCGAACTCAACGAGGACTTCTTCAAGAAGATCTTCCCCGACAAGGAAATCAAGGA
>CAMKAR010000156.1 GCA_946410535.1 uncultured Bacteroidales bacterium | reverse complement strand
CGACATTCCACAAGAATCGAAAGACGAAATCCTTGATTATCTGTTGGATAACCGTTTCGTGAACGATGAGCGGTTTGCGCGGAGTTTCGTTAGAGGCAAAGTCAATCAAAGCGGCTGGGGCATGAACAAGATCCGCTTCCATCTCATGCAGAAAGGCATCGACAAAGACACGATTGATGAAGCCTTAGGCCAAACCGACGAGGAAGTCTATAAACAAAAACTGATTGACATCCTGAAAGCCAAAGCCAAAACCGTGAAAGCCGAAACCGACTTCGAACGGAAACGCAAATTGGCTGCCTTCGCGATGCAGAAAGGCTTTGAAGGCAGTTTGGTTTGGGAGGTTTGGGAGGTTTTGAAGGAATTCTGAACCCCTTAAAACGAAAACAGATAGCACTTGGTGTATTGCCAGCGACGATTCAGCAGGTCATCTTTGGAAATCAGGAAGTTGAGCATCCCGCAGTCATAGAAGCGCAGGTTCCAGTCGTCGCTCTCGTCGATTTGCAGGAGCGAGAGCATTCCGGGCATGGCCTCACGCACATCTTCGATGTAAGGCTCGCCAAGCAACCGTGTGTTGTATTCCGGCTCCGACTCGCAGGTAAACGTGATGCTTTCGGCAGGCAAACCGAACGGCGATCCGTCTTCACAAACGATTCTGTGGGTGTGCAGTTCCTTGCAGTCGGGGGCATAAAGCACTTTGAAATAAGGTGCCTCCCATTCGCCCATGCCGGGTGACGAAATGGCATCAAGGTTGCCCAAAAAATAGTCCAAGGCGGCAAAGAAGTAGAGCATCCCCTCGTGCGGAAGCAGGTTCTCTTTGTCGTAAGGCGCAATCTCGTCGCAGCGTATCTGGCAGAGGAACGTGAGTGGGTCGGCGTATTCGTCGCCATCGTCGTTGACAGGCACTTCGGGATAGTCGAGGCAGTCGGGCATGTCGGGGAATCCCCACCATTTGCTTTTGCCGAACAGGTCGGCGTCGGTTTTTTGTGTCGTTATCTTAATCATGGTTTACAATTTGCAAGAATGACTGAAACATTGTCGTAACCACCTGCTTCACAGGCTTTTTCTTTCAGTAGCTCGGCCAATCCGTCAGCCATGCCTTGTTCGGTAATGCCTTCGTTGAGCAAGGCTTCTATCTCGTCGTCGGTAATCATGTCTGTGAGGCCGTCGGAGCAAATCAAAATCACGTCGCCCTCGACGATTTTGCTGGTGATATCATCGCTGAGGATCTTGCCAGTGAGTCCGCCGCCGATGCAGTTGAGGAGGGCTTTGCTGGCCTCTGGATGACCAGTGATGCCTCGCACGGTTTGGTCGGTGGTGAGTTGTCTCAGAATACCGCCACGGAAACGGTAGGTGCGACTGTCGCCCGCGTTGATGAGGTAGATCTTGCCGTAGTGCCACACCACACCAGTCAGGGTGCAGCCCATAGGCTTCGTTTGTCCTTGGGCATAGGCCGCATTGTTGAGTTTGTACGATATGTATTTGCCAGCCTCATTAATATCGTCGCTGAACGTGTCGGGTCTGATCTCGTTCATTGCAAACTGTTCT
Organism: uncultured Bacteroidales bacterium; assembly: GCA_946410535.1. Next base: position 4,053 of record CAMKAR010000156.1, on the reverse strand, counting down.
TTCAACTCTTCAAGAGTGATCTCGCTGGCTTCCTCGCCTTTTTCATGGCCGCCCATGCCGTCGGAGACGAGCAGGTAGAAGACGGCGTTTTCCTGCACGTCGACAGTGAGGTTCATGGCATCGTCGCGGAGAAACACACCTCCTATGGAAAGGGCGTCTTCATTGTTTTCGCGCGCCCTTCCTTTGTCGCTAATCGCTTGAATGTCTATCTTCATTGTACCTTGAAATCTATGGTTGCTATGGTTAGTTCATCACCTATATGTATCGGTGCTCCAACGCCGGCGGTGAGTCTCATGCCGTTGATGAAAGTGCCGTTGGTGGAGCCGTTGTCGACGACCATCCATCCTTCCGCAGTTCGCATGAACATTCCGTGCTTGCCAGAGATGTATTTGCACGAGGCGAACTCGGGATAAATGCCCGACGTGCGCCCAAACTGCCCTTCGCGCAATGGCAACACCCAGCCATTGCCGACGATTTTGGTCGGTACGGCTGGCACATTCGCTCCACTTATCGCCGTGCCTTGGGGAGTGTCGCCGTCCTGCTGCGGCTGCTGGGGAATTGTTTGTGGTTGCTGGGGAACTGCTTGCGGCTGTTGGGCACTGCCGTTGAGGTATTTCCTTCCCGGGACGAGGTCGCTGCCGCACACCGGGCATTCGCGTCCTCGGTTGGGTTTGGGGCGTTTGCACTCGGGGCACCACATCAGCTCGATGCCGCATTGGTCGCAAAATGCGCTATCGTCGGGAATCATGGCCCGACAGCTGGGGCATTGTATCATATCACATCCTCCATTTTAATCGTTTTACGTTCTTCCGCAGTAGGCGCGCCGCCTTCTTCGGCGAGGCGCATGGCCAGGTTGCCCTTGACTTCGTCGAAGAGGTTGCGGGCCTCGCGACCGTTGCCGAAAGTGCGGCCTCGGGTGTTGTACATCATCGTGAGCTTGCCGCGCACCGCGTTCTCTGCCATCGCATCGAGGATGTAGCCTCCCTTGCGTGCATGAATCATGAAAATGTCGAAAAGCTCTTGCGGCGAGTAGTCGTCAAACACGATGCGGTTCTGTTTGGGAAAGCGCGACTCGAAGCCGCTGTTTTCGGCCAAGAACTGTTGCATCTCGAAGGAATAGCCGGCGGCAATGCAGACGAACTTGCCACGGTCGTTCTCAAGCCGTGCCACAAGTGTTTCGAGGGCACTGCGGCCAAATTGGTCGGAGGCGAGCTGATATGCCTCGTCGATGAAAAGTATGCCTCCCATGGCACTGTCAATCATGTGCGAGGTGATGGCCTCCGTGTCGCCCACATATCTTCCGACGAGATTAGCTTTTCCAACCTCCACGACGTTGGGCGACGGCAACGCGCCCATGGAATAGAGTATCTTGCCCATGAGCCGAGCCACCGTGGTCTTGCCCGTGCCGGGATTGCCGAGGAAAAGATAGTGTCCGAGCGGAATCTCGGGGCAACGGTTCTCAACGCGGGCACTCTCAATCTCGTTGTTGATGGTATGGGCGAGCTTCGTGAGCGATGCCTTGACACCACCAAGACCGATGAGTTGGTTGAGTTCCTCGAGACATTCGTCGACCGAGACCTTCTCCGGCTCCTCAAAGGGAATGTCCTCCAAAAAAGCCGTGTGCAACACTTCGGGTGTCCATTGGTCGAACGGGAGGCTGCTGATGCGGTTGTTGATGTTGGTCTTGGTCTCGGCCACCTTTTTCATAGCCTCGCCTGCGTTGCCGAACTTGTCGTCTTTCATGGCGACCATGTTGCGGAACATGTTGAGTGCCTTCATGCGCACGGTGTCGTCGGCGAGGGTGAAGTTGTATTTCTTGGCCTTTGCCGCCCTCTCGTAGATTTCGAGAAGTTCCTCGGCGGTGTAGTCATCGATGTGGATGGTGTGCGAAAAACGCCGCTTCAGGCCGGGGTTGGAGTTCATGAACGTGGCCATTTGCTTGGGATAGCCTGCACAAACCACCACGAACTTGCCCGCCTCGTTCTCCATGCGCGTCATGAGGGTCTGCACGGCCTTTTTGCCTTCCGAGCTGGTGCTGCGTCCTGTCTCGTCCATCGGTTCGAGGTCGTAGGCTTCATCGAGGAAGAGCACACCGCCCATAGCTTCTGTTATGGCCGCGTCCATAAGTTTATCCGACTCGTTGAGATAGAGGCCGATGATGTCTTTCGGCACCTTCTCCGTCACCTTGTCGGTGCTGATCACGCCCAGAGCCTTGAAAATCTTGCCGAAGATGCGTGCCACGGTACTCTTGCCCGTACCAGGATTGCCCGTGAGGATGAAGTTGTACTTGGTGAGTCCTTCCTGTGCCTCCCCCATCTCGATCAGTTGCTTCTGCACGGCAATCTCCTGGGCGATACGGCGGATGGCATCTTTCACCGACTTCATGCCCACAAAGCCATCGAGTTCCTTCATCACGTCGCTGACGGAGATTTCCTTCGTGTCGGCCTCGCCAACGATGTCGGCGTAGGAGAACTGGTTTTCGACGAAGTCCGGTTGTTGTTTACGCAAACGGTGGCGTTTCAATGCCAAATCAAAGAGGTTGCGCACCTCGCGGGCGTTGCCAAAGGTGTCGCCACGCTTAAGATACATACGGTCGAACACTTTCGGGAGCATTTCCTCCGCTTTCGCGTCGATGGTGAAAACGGTGTCCTCATCGTTGCGTTTGAGGTACATACGGAAGAGTTGCTCCAGCTCGCGGGCCGAATAGTCGGGGAACTCAATCGTCACATTGCAGCGTGAAGGGATGCCAGGGTTCATCCTTACCAACTCACCCATTTCCTTGGTGTAGCCTGCCATGATGCACACAAATTCGCCTTTGCGGTTTTCAAGCAAATTCAGGAGCGTATTAATGGCATCCATCCCATAGCTGCCTCCGCTCTTACTTTGCGTAGTATTTCCTAAGGCATAAGCCTCGTCGATAAACAACACACCGCCCATTGCCTTGTTGACATAGCTCTTCACATTGGCCTCCGTGTCGCCCAAATACTGCCCGATGAAGTCCTTGCCCGAAATTTCCACAAACTGGCCGGTGGGCAAGGCACCGATGGCGTTGAGGATTTCGCCAAACTTGCGGGCAAAAGTAGTCTTGCCCGTGCCCGGATTGCCCGTGAAAAGGTAATGGTCTTTCAACAGCTTCGCGGTCATGCCTTTCTCCCTTCTTTCCTTGACGTTGCTCACGATGGCCCTGATTTCGTCTTTAACGCTTTGCAGGCCGATGTAACCGTCCAACTCCCTGAAAATTTGTTCCTCTGTCTTGGGAACGAAGGTTTTTTCATCCTCAATGTCAACGGCTTCAATGGTGTCGCTGCCACGCAATTTGGCACTGACGCACAAATCGTTGGCCACTTTCTCGGCGAGGCGACCATTGACGTAGGTCAGCTCTTTCTGCCGCATATACCATGCGAAGTGAGCCCGCAGCTTGGGCAAGGCCTCGTCGGCAATGTCCATGCGTTTCTCTTTCTTCAGCATGGCCGAAGTCAGGCTGACGAGGTCGTCGATGGAGAAGGAATCCAGCTGGAAACGGAACTCAAAAAGTCCTGCCACGTCCTTGTTATTCTCAAGGAAATTGGTCATGTCGTTGATGTCGCCGCTCAGGATGACGATGGGGGCTTTGCCGTTTTTCATCTTATCGAACAGCTTATCAAGCTCGCCCACGCGGTCGGCTTTGGTGATGGACAGCAGTTTTTGGGCGTTGTTGATGACCAATATCCCGTTTTGCAAGGCGGAGATGTTCTCGTCGAACTTGCCGAGAAACTCGTTCCATTCCGAAGCGGCCACTTCCTTGACAGGTTTGTCGGTAAGACCTGCCTTGACCATCATGTCGGCGATGATCATGGCCATGTAGTGTTTGCCCGTGCCTGCATCGCCCATGACGAGGCAATCGAGGCCAACATGGTTGCCCATCGAGGCGAGTTGCTTGGCCACTTTCAGCGTCTTGGTCAGCTTGTCGAACTCGGCCTGCATAGACTTCTTGCCGATGATGCCTATCTCGTCGGCGACGGTTATCTTCTCACCGCAGAAGCGACAGAATTTCGCCTCGTCGCGGTTGGTCTT
>CAMKAR010000155.1 GCA_946410535.1 uncultured Bacteroidales bacterium | reverse complement strand
CATCATGGGCATCAGCGCACAAGGCCACAAATTCGACATCGACGGCACCACCTACGAGGTGAAGAAGACCATGAACGCCGACCCGCGCCGCATCGGGCAGATCGACATCGTGTTCAACTTCCCCGCGAAGGAATACACCGAAAAGCAGAAATCGCTCTTCTGGGCCGCCGCCGAAAGCTGCCCCGTGGGTCGCTCGCTGCACCCCGACGTCATCGTCAACATCACCATGAATTTCCAAGCCTGATGGACTACGACATGCTGAAAGGACTCCGCCACAGCGAGACGCTCGTGGTGGAGCACAAGGACACTGCCGCCGTTTACGGCTCAGGCGCCTTGGAGGTGTTTGCCACCCCAGCCATGATTGCCCTGATGGAGAAGACCTGCCTGATGAGCGTGGCCGACAAGGTTGGCGAAGGCAACACCACAGTGGGCATCGCCGTCAACATCAAACACCTGAAAGCCAGCCCAGTAGGTGTGACCATCCGCTGCGAGGCCGAACTCACGGAAGTCGACCGCAGGCGTTTGGTTTTCTCCGTACAATGCTTTGAAGGAGAAGCACTTGTCGGCGAAGGCATCCATGAACGTTTTGTGGTTGATAGCGAGAAGTTTATGTCGAAACTGCAATAAAATGGAAGCAAAAGATTACATCGAAAGACTTGGCCTTGCACCACATCCCGAAGGCGGGTATTATCGCCAGCTTTTCGGAAACGACGAGACGGGCAAAAAAACCATCTCCACCATCTATTACATGCTGACTTCCAACGATATATCAGCATTCCATCGCTTACACAATGTGGTCGAAATCTGGTATTACCATGCTGGCGAGCCACTCAACATCTACGTCATCGACACCAACGGCGAGTTGGTCACCCATCATTTGGGCTGCGATGGCGAAATGCAAGCCGTCATACAGCCCGAACAATGGTTTGCCGCCGAGATTCCCACCAAACATGGCTTTTGTCTGGTGGGTTGCGCCGTAGGACCTGCCTTCAGTTTCGACAACTTCGAGTTAGGCAAGAAAGACGACCTCAGCAAACAGTTCCCGCAACATTTAGGAATCATCAACAGACTTTGCAAAAACTGAAACACAATGAAATACACATACAGAACCCAAGGCACATGCAGCCAAGCCATTGAGTTTGAGATTGAGGACGGCATCGTCAGGAACGTGCAGTTCTACGGCGGCTGCAATGGCAACACGCAAGGAGTGGCCACATTAGTAGACGGTATGAAAGCCGAGGACGTCATCGCCAAGCTCGAAGGCATCCGCTGCGGCTTCAAAGGCACTTCCTGCCCCGACCAATTGGCCAAAGCCATCAAGAAAGCTATGATTAGTTGAGAGTTGGAAATTTTGCAGGGGTAACAATTTTAGCGAACCTCTTTCGTTATAGAACAGATTAAAAACTACCGAATATGAAAAGACATCTCATCACCGTGGCAGCCATGACGCTTGCCGTCGTGCTCACCACCTTCAGCAGTTGCAGAAAGCCTCAGGCCGAAGACAACACACCTGCAAAAGAAGGCCTTTATCTCGGCATCGTCGGGTTCAACAGTGACCTCTACACCATGCCGCTCGGCCTCTTGAACCAGACCACCAAAGCGAACTTCGAAAGTTTCGTCGACGGCCTCTCCATGCAGAACGGCACCATCCTCTACCACGCCGTCAACACGGGCCTCAACAGCCTCGCCAGTGCACGCATCCCCGAAAACCTCATCAACGTCTCGGTGGTGACCTTCACTGACGGCCTCGACCAAGGTTCCTACATCCTGTCGAACTACAACTCGGGCAGCGAATACCTGTCGGCAGTGAACTCCCGAATCAACAACGAACTCATTGGCGGACAGAACATTTCGGCATACTCAATTGGTGTTCGCGGCTCCGATGTGAGCGATGTGGAAGGCTTCCGCAACAACCTCAAGAAGCTGTCGAGCGACCCCGTCAACAACGTCTTCGAGGTCAGCAACATGAACGAAGCCTCTGAGAAATTCGCCCAAATCGCCCAGCAGCTCTACAACCAAAGCACGTTCTACAACGTCACGCTGAAGCTGCCCGCCCAAGAGCCCGGCACCAAAATCCGCTTCACGTTCGACAATGTAACCGATGCCAACGAGTCGCAGTGCTACATCGAAGGCACCTACATCCGCAATGCAGGGAAAGGCCAACTGACTGAAATCCAATATGTAGGATTGGAAAGCATGTCGGGCATTGCCGTCACCGCTTCGACGGAAGGCATCTTCGACCTGTTCTCGTTCCAAAACCTCACCGACATGAACGGCGTGCAAATCAGCACCGACTATGTGAAGCAATACAACTGGCTCGAATCGTCGGCCCAATGGCAATACAACAGCGAGTTCACCCCTTCGGGCAACACCGAGGTCGTCAACGAATACAAGAGCGCGATGATCATGCTCGTGCTCGACTGCTCCAGCTCGCTCGGCACCGACTTCATCAATATGAAGACCGCCGCCAACGGCTTCATCGAGACCCTGAGCGGCAACTACAACGGGAGACGATAACCTATTTCCTTCACTTCGCTGACGGTTCCGTCGGCAGAAGTCGAAACAGGAATGAAAGCAAAACCCCACCGAAGGCCTTTATAGGTCTTCGGTGTTTTTATTTCCACACGGTTCTCGCCTTTATTCAGATGAATCTTGGCAGGCTCGCGCATCCAATAGAGCTGTTCGTCGGTGAACGGCTGCTCTTCCTCGGGCTTGTGCCAAGAGTTGAAATGATAGCCATATTTGCCAGGCTCGTTCCAAGGTTTCGGGGGCAAAATTTCCTTCCCATTAACGAAACATTGGCAACCGCCCTCCCATTGCCCCTGTTCGCCAATGCCATAGCCATTGCGATTGGAACGCGCTGGCACGCAAAAGCCTATCCAAGCCTCGATGTCCATGTCGCGCTCGGCAAACAAAGTCGTTTGAGCCGTAGCCATGGCGGTGTCACCTATTTTAATAGGATACGTTTGACAAAATGCATCCAAATCAACTACCCCACCATAAGCAGTTACCGGTTCATTATCATCAATTTGCACCTGCCACTCCATTTGCGAATTGGCCACCCAACGCATCTTCTCTTTATGGAAACGGTCGCGGTGCAAAGCCATTTTCTCTTCAAAATTGGCCAAGCGCGAACCTGCCGCAGTCAAAGGTCCAGGCAGCAAATTCTCGTTTTCGACCTCGCCGGCATTGCCACCGTTCCAAAAACGCTCGGCAAAGGCCATCATGCCGTTAATCATGCCGTTGTGCAGGGCGATGTTCTCCTTCTTGTCGACACGCACGTCATTCCAAAGGCAAAGGATGCCGCCCAAGGCCTTGGTAGTGTCGGGCACGGCTTGGGCAGCGGCAGTATGCAAAAAACAACGACTCGTGAAAAGCATCGGGTCGTAATAATTCAGATAGCCGACAAAAGAATCCAGATACTTCCCCGATTTCTCCGATGCAGCCGCATTAGAACCCGCCGCCTCGTTCCAAATCTGTCGAATCACGCCGTCGGAGGCTGGCAAGCCAGGATCCCAAGCGATGGGCTTTCTGCCATATTTACCCACCACGTTTTCAAGCCATTGCATAAAGCCTTGAGGGTCTTCAATCCACACCTCGTCGGAGCCAATGTGGATGTAAGGGCAGTCGCTTTTCGGGATTTCGACGAAGAACTCTTCGAGGCATTTTTCAAGCACCTTTCGCCCTTCCTCAGAGTCCATCGTGAAGCCAAAGGCATTCTTGAAATAAGTGGAATGCCCTGGCATGTCGATTTCGGGCACCACGATGATGCCGCGTTCCTTCGCGTAAGCGATGACTTCACGGATTTCATCGTAAGTGTAGAACTTGCCCTCGTCGCGACCCGCTCTTTGATACTGAGGATCATTGAGTTGCGGATAAGCCTTACATTCGATGCGCCAAGCGGGATAGTCGGTCAGATGCCAATGGAAATAGTTTAGCTTGTAGAAACTCATCAAGTCCAAAGTCTCCTTCAACATACTGACAGGCTGATAGTTGCGCCCCGTGTCGTGCATGAAGCCCCGAAAAGGATATGCTGCCCAGTCGTGCACCTCCAAATCGGCAATCATGCCCTTTTCGTCAACCAATTGCGCCAACGTGCTTTTCGCCCAAACCGCATTGCCCGAAACGATGGCCTTGCCCCGCCTGACGACAATGCGATACTCGTCGGGTCCAGGAAACATTTCATCGGTTTCGACGACTTTCTCCAGTTTGTATTTCTTCGTCCCAAACTGCTGAAACTCTTTCGGTTCAGGGATGACATCGGTCTTGGTGTCAAGCTCATGGTAACGGACGTAATCCACCCGCAACTCGACGGGCAATTTGGCCGTGTCGATGCTGGGCGAGCCATCGCGTCCCAGCTGGGCATCCAAAATCAAGTAATAGTCATGTTGGCTGAAGGGGAACTGTCCGTCGACACCTTCCCGATAGCGGGGATAAGCGAAGGTGCGCTGGCCGTTGACGAAAAAAACGAGGCTGTCCTGAAAACGTTCCATCCCATAAGTGTTGTATTCACCCTCTTTGTAGGCCGAACGAGCCGCATAAGGCGGGCGGTAATGCTTCTTCAGGTTGTAGGTATAATTGCTGTGAACCGTATGATTCACATAGGGATTAGTGCCAAAATGCTCCATGATGTCGATTTCGCCGGCATAAGGCCAGTTGATCAACTGGTTGGTCTGGGCTTGCATCCAAATGGCTGGCCAAAACCCTTGCGCCACATCGAACTTCGCCCTAACCTCAATGCGTCCGAAGCCAAAAGCCTTCTTGTTTCTGGTCCACACGCCACCCGTCAAAAATGGTGCCGAGTCTTTGGGCAGGAAATCGTTCTTCATGCCTCGCAGCACGAGGTCGCCATTGTCGAGGCCATACAACGCGTCGTGCGACGTCATGTGAACGGCCCAATCGGCTTGGCTGCGCCATATCTTTCCCCAGACGCTTGGGTTCAAAGCGTCCGCATCGAATTCGTCGTTCCATACCAAGGCATAACGCCGATGCTCCTGAGGGTTCGCATTTTCCGAAAAACACATGAAAACCAGCAGGATAAGCAATAACCTTTTCATTTTATTCCTCCTATTTTGGGTGTAAAAATACAAAAATCATCTGATTGGCTTCGCGCTGTCGGCTGAGTTTCTTATTTTTGCGCTTCATTTGGTTTGAGTCACCTATGCGCCGCTGCCTCATCACGATAGTGCTTTCCATTGGGTTTGTCCTCCTTTTTGGCGACAACACGCAAGACGCTTCCTTGTCTTGGGGAAACGGCTATTTCCCCATCATGGAGACGCCCGCTTGTTTTAGGAGCGTCATTGGCGGAAAGGGTTTCCTGGTCTTCGTCGAGCATTGCGACAGCCTCAACATCAGGGGACATTACATGACCTTGGAGGAAAACATGACCGATACGCTTCCATTTCGTTTGGAGGCTCAAGACCGCGATGCCGTGCTATATTACCATGGCGGGCAAATGACTTTTCGTCCACATGTCGTTTCCGTCGACAGCCTACACGCAGAAGGATACGCGCAATCGGATGCGTTGGATTCCGTCTCTTTTTGGTTTGAAAAGCACGAGCCTCTACCCTTTCACGACTACGGAAACAACCGCTACCGCGAGGCGAAGTTTGCAGTGGAAAAAACCAGCGACATC
>CAMKAR010000154.1 GCA_946410535.1 uncultured Bacteroidales bacterium | reverse complement strand
CTGCCTGCAAAAATACACAAAATTTCAGATATGCAAGCCAAAAAGAAGAAAAACTGAGGGTTATTCTCTCCTGTCGCGGCCAAACAACGCCCCAATCCACTGCCGGTTAAGGCGCGAAATGTTCTGACGTTTGATGAGTTTGGGACATTCGGCTTCGCAGGCGTAGGTGTTGGTGCAGTTGCCAAAGCCCAATTCGTCCATCTTGCAGACCATTTTCCTGACGCGGTCGGCGGCTTCCACGCGACCTTGCGGCAACAAAGCCAAATGGCTGACCTTGGCACCGACAAACAGCATGGCGCTGGCATTCTTGCAAGCCGCCACGCAAGCACCGCAACCGATGCACGAGGCGGCATCCATGGCCATGTCGGCGGCATGTTTCGGGATGGGAATCATGTTGGCATCGGGAACGCCGCCTGTGGTGGTGCTGATGTAGCCTCCCGCTTGGATGATTTTGTCGAAAGCAGAGCGGTCGACAATCAGGTCGCGGATGACGGGGAACGGCTTGGCGCGCCAAGGCTCAATCCAAATCTCGTCGCCGTCGCGGAATTTGCGCATGTGAAGTTGACAAGTGGTCACGCCATCATCGTTGCCGTGTGGTCGACCGTTGATGTAAAGTCCGCACATGCCGCAGATGCCTTCGCGGCAGTCGTTGTCGAAGCAGACGGGATGGGCGATGCGGTCATTGATGAGGTGTTCGTTCAGGATGTCGAGCATCTCAAGGAAAGAGCAGTCGGGCGAGATGCCGTCGATGGGGTAGGTCTCGAAATGGCCCTTGGCACGGGCGTTTTCTTGTCGCCAGATATGGAGTGTGAAGTTCATAGTTTACAGTTGAAAATTGTAGGGCTGTCACACCGTGGCAGCCGTACTTTCAGTTATTTATAATTCCGTTTTGCGATTTGAATATGTTCATAAACAAGCGGTTCCTTTTTCATCGTTTCGGGTTGGCCGTGACCGTGGTATTCCCATGCAGCGACGTACATGAAATGTTCGTCGTCGCGAAGGGTTTCGCCGTCTTCGGTTTGGTGTTCGGTGCGGAAATGGCCGCCGCATGATTCCTCGCGGTGCATGGCGTCGTCGATGATGAGTCGGGCCAGCTCGAAATAGTCCTCCAAACGGCAGGCCTTTTCCAACTCAGGGTTCATTTCGTTGGCCGTGCCGGGGATGAAGACATTTTTCCAGAACTCGTCTTCCAGTTCGGAGACCAATTGTTTAGCCTTCGTGAGGCTTTCGGTGTTGCGCGCCATGCCGCAGTATTCCCACATTATTTTGCCTAATTGTTTATGGAAATGATCGACCGATTGGTTTGCAGACGTCCTGTCGGCGGTTTGTTGCAGACGAGACGTCTGCGAACCCAGTAAACGGTTGATGCGGGAACGAACTGCTTTTTCCGCCTCGTCAAATTCGCGTGTGTCGGCTGAGATTTTGCCTACATAGATTTGGTCGGCGAGGTAGTTCTGCATCGTGTACGGCAGGACAAAATACCCGTCGGCCAGGCCTTGCATCAGTGCGGAGGCACCAAGGCGGTTGGCACCATGATCGCTGAAGTTGGCTTCACCAGCGGCAAAGAGGCCTGGGATGGTGGTTTGTAGTTCATAGTCGACCCAAAGCCCACCCATCGTGTAGTGGATGGCGGGATAAATCATCATGGGAGTCTCGTAGGGGTTCTCGTCCGTGATTTTCTGGTACATCTGGAAGAGGTTGCCGTATTTTTGCTCAACGGCATCCTTGCCCAAACGCTGGATGGCATCGGCGAAGTCGAGATAGACGGCATAGCCTGTGCCTACGCCGTAGCCAGCATCGCAGCGCTCTTTGGCGGCACGGCTGGCCACATCGCGCGGCACGAGGTTACCGAAAGCGGGATAACGGCGTTCAAGATAGTAATCACGATTTTCTTCGGCTATGTCGTTGGGCTTCAGTTTGCCTGCACGGATGGCTTCGGCGTCTTCCTTCTTTTTGGGGACCCAAATACGTCCGTCGTTGCGCAGGCTCTCGCTCATCAATGTGAGTTTGCTCTGGTAGTCGCAGTGGACGGGGATGCAGGTCGGGTGGATTTGCACATAGCACGGATTGGCGAAAGCAGCCCCCTTGCGGTGGCACACCCAGGCTGCGCTGCCGTTGCTGTTCATGGCGTTGGTGGAGAGGTAATAGACATTGCCATAACCACCTGTGGCAATCACCACGGCATGGGCGGCGTAGCGTTCCAAGTCGCCGGTGACGAGGTTGCGGACGATGATGCCACGCGCCCGACCGTCGACCACCACGAGGTCCATCATCTCGCTGCGGGTGTGCAACTTTACCGTACCACGGGCGATCTCGCGGCTCAAGGCGCCGTAGGCACCTAATAATAATTGCTGTCCCGTCTGCCCTTTGGCGTAGAAAGTACGGCTCACTTGTGCGCCGCCGAACGAGCGGTTGTCTAAAAGGCCGCCGTAATCGCGGGCGAAAGGCACGCCTTGCGCCACGCATTGGTCGATGATGGCTCCGCTGACCTCGGCCAAACGGTAGACATTGGCCTCGCGGGCGCGATAGTCGCCACCTTTGATGGTGTCGCGGAAGAGACGTTCGACGCTGTCGCCGTCGTTTTGGTAGTTTTTGGCCGCGTTGATGCCGCCTTGTGCAGCGATGCTGTGGGCGCGTCGCGGCGAATCTTGGATGCAGAATATGTCAACGTTGAAGCCCATCGCACCCAACGAAGCGGCAGCCGATGCTCCAGCCAAGCCCGTGCCGACCACGATGATGTCTAACTTGCGTTTGTTGGCCGGGTTGACCAACTTCTGCGAGGCTTTGTAATTGGTCCATTTCTCGGCGAGCGGACCGGAAGGTATTTTTGAGTCAAGTTTCATTGTTCAATTATTATATTGTTTGACGGAAGACGGAGGACGGAAGACAAAAGACGTAGGACAAAAGGCGGTTGACCTTTGATTTTGTTGAGCAGTCCTGAGCCCTTAGTCCTAAGTCCCTTGTCCCAAGTCCTGAGTCCTTTGTCCTATAGTCCAAAGTAAACGCCCAACACCGTGACGGTGAACATCAGGCAGACCACCCAATTGAACACCTGCCCGAGCACTTCGATGGCCTTGCCGTATTTGTAGTTGTAGAGTCCGAAGGTCTGGAAGATGGCAGGGAAACCATGCCGCAGGTGGAACCAAACCACGACGAAGAAAAACAAGTAGGAAATGACGATGTGCAGGATTTTGAACTTCTCGCGGGCTTGGTGGTAGAAGTCAGGCTCCACTTCGAGGCTGGCGGCTTCGAGGACGGCCTTGTCGTCGGCGTTGAAGTTGCCGAGCCAGTTGCCTTTGGCGGAGTATTCGCCGTGTTGTTCGGCGTAGTTAAAGGCTTCGGGGTTTGTGCCTTTCAGTTCGACGACATTTTCTGTCGCTGCCATGTATTTCCCTTTCACCCAGCCGATTTTCACGAAATAGAAATCGGTGAAGTGCAGGATGAGGCAGGCGAAGATGAGGATGCCCGTCCACATTTGTACCTTCGAGCCACGGTGGGTCTTCGAGCGGGTTGGTTTCTTGTAACCGACAGGTCGTGCCCGCTTGTTCTCGATGGCAAGCCAGATGGCCATGACTGCATGAAGCAGCAATGAGGCAAACAGCCCGATTTCGAGCACCTTGACGATATAATAGGTGCCCATGAAGTGGCAGAAAGCGTTGTACCATTCGCCGCCGTCGTGCCTGAGGATGAGCAGGTTGGCGCTGGCATGGAACAGCAGGAAGAAACTCAGGAAGGCACCTAAGGCACCGACGAGGATCTTCTTAGTGATGGAGTGGATTTTGGGGAGATTCATATAAAGAGCTTTTATGTTCTGTCTGTATTTCTACTTTCGTGTTCAATTCGCGGCATCCGCCACAGCGTAATTTCGGGGTATTAATGCGTTTGTCACAGTCTTCAACGAAGATATTACCCGTTTTCTTTCCTCAACAACTCCAATCCCTCGCGGACGATGGCTTGGATGTTGGTTTTCGAAGTGTCAATAAACTCGCAAAGGGCAAAATCCTCTGGCTCAACTTCATAGATACCAAGGTTTTCCATCAACTCGATGTCGCCAATGATGCAGGCCTTGATGAGTTGGGTAGGGTAGATGTCGAAGGGGAATACCCGCTCGAAGTTGCCCGTGAAGACCAAAGGACGCTCGTCGCCGTGGGTGTTGGTGTCGAACTTCCAAAACTTTTCGAAGCGCGGAAGGTCGATTCCCAATGGTTTGAAGGTGCTTTTCGGCATGAAGCCGCTGAGGAAAGTCCGCGAGAAGCTGAATTTCTTGAAGCCAGGCATCAGCCAGCCCATGAAGTCGTAATAGTCGCCTTCGGGGAGGATGCTCAGCAGGCTGTCGTAGGCGCCAAGGAAGCCGTCAGCAGCGATTTGTGTGCCGCTCAGAATATTGCCTGATATGATGCGGTTTTTCTTTTCGGCATCGTCAGTATCCATCTTGGGATAGTCATCGTTAAGCAGTTGCGCCTTGGTGATTTCCGTTAGACAAGCTCCCGCCTTCACGCGGTAATAATGTGCGTTCTTGATGTTGGGACCAGCCACGGCAATGACCTTCTCGGGGTTGTAAACGCCCGTAGAGATCAATTCGCCCAACACGGTTACGTCTTGCAGGTTCATCGTCCAGACGACCTCACCTTTATTAATAGGGTCGATATGGGCAATCTGCGTGCCGATGTTCCCTGCGGGGTGTGGACCGTTTATGTAGTGAGTTATCAGTTGGCAGTTGTTCAGTTGGTCAGTTGTAGGGCTGTCACACCGTGGCAGCCGTTCATTTGAGCGGGGATTGAAATCGCCCGTTGCGGTTCTGGTCGCCCTTTCAGGGCTTTGCTTGACTCGCTTAGCGTCATTGACTCCGTCGAATGCAGAGCATTTGCGAGGAACGAAGCAATCCAGTTTCTGATTAGGTCTGAAACACACATGTACCATCCCCTCGGTCAGTTTTGCCAAAGCCTCAAGGCCTTTCTTGAACCATTCCTCTCGACCTTGCATGACGAAATCATAGTCAGGAGCCAAAGGTGCGCTGTCGAAGGCACTGACGAAGATGGCTTTGGGCGTGTCGTCGGGGTTGGCCACCGTGCCGAATGGCCGTTGCCGCATCATCGGCCAAAGGCCGCATTGCAGCATCGCCGCCTTGATTTCCTCGGCGGTTTGTGGCAACTTGTTTGCCGTTTGCTCTGTCGTTGGCTCGGATTTGCAATCCGAGCCTGCCGAATATGCGGATTTGCAATCCGCTTCAACCACCACCTCCAAAAGTTTCCGTTTCTCGCCTCTCACGATTGCCTTCACCCGCCCACTGACGGGCGAAGTGAACTTGATTCGCTCGTCCTGTTTGTCGACAAACAAGGCATCGCCTTTGCAGACCACAGTGCCTTCTTCAACCAATAAACGTGGCGTAAGCCCAACGAAATCAGTGGGTTTTACGGCATAGGTGGTGATGCTACGTGCATCGGTGAGGCGTAGCTCGGCCTTGCCGTCGATGGGCAAGTCGAGGCCTTTTCGTATGGTGATGGTTTCGGTCATAATTCGAGAGGCAAAAAATAGAGACGCAGCGTGCTACGTCTCTACAAACATCCAATTCAAATTAGAATAGGTTTTCCAAAATCCCGTCTTCCACCAAATTCGGCATCGTGACCTTCAGCTTAGGCTCAGCCTCCATGGC
>CAMKAR010000153.1 GCA_946410535.1 uncultured Bacteroidales bacterium | reverse complement strand
GTGGTGGCCATCGTCGGCACGCGCAACATCACCGAATATGGCAAGGAGAACTGCAACCAATTAGTGGAGGATTTGAAGGAAGACAATGTGCTTATTGTCAGTGGTTTGGCCTACGGTGTGGACACTTGCGCCCACAAAGCCTCGGTGAAAAACGACATCCCAACGGTCGGGGTGATGGGCTGCGGGATGCAACAAGTGTATCCCGCGCCCAACAAGAAGTTGGCCAACGACATGATTGAACATGGCGGTGGCGTACTCACGGAGTGCATGAGCGGCACGCAGCCCGATCGCGAGAACTTCCCGCGTCGCAACCGCATCATCGCGGGCATGGCCGATGCCGTGGTGGTGATTGAATCTGCCTTGAAAGGCGGCTCGCTGATTACTGCCGACATCGCCAATTCCTATAGCCGAGACGTGTTCGCCTATCCTGGCCGCGTGATGGACCTCTACAGCCAGGGCTGCAACTACCTCATTCGCACCAACCGCGCCCAGCTGATGGAGAGCGCGCTCAACTTGCGTTATGTAATGCGTTGGGATTCAGAAACAAAGACGGAAAAGCAAACGGCTTTGTTCCGAGAGTTTACCGACGAGGAAAAGATCATCATGGACTGTTTCGGAAGCAATTCTATGGTCAGCCTCGACGACATTATCGTGAAGTCGGAGCTGCCGACGACCAAGATTGCCGCTTTGTTGTTGAACCTCGAATTCGACGGCGTGCTGATGGCCATGCCCGGAAAAAGATACCAGAAATGTTAGGGAAAGTCATTAAATCGACAGGAAGTTGGTACGTCGTCCTCGACGAACAAGGCCGCCAATGGGAATGCCGCCTGCGCGGAAAGATCCGCTTGGACGGCATCCGAAGCACCAATCCCGTGGCCGTGGGCGACAATGTGGAGTTTGAACAAGAGCCAGGCAAGGAGACGGGTGTCATCAAGAAGATTGAACCTCGCAATAATGTAATTGTGCGCCAGTCGGTCAACCTGAGCAAGGCTTCGCATATCATCGCCGCCAATGTGGATTTGGCCATCGTCGTGGCCACCATCGCGCAGCCGCGCACTTCCACGGGCTTCATCGACCGTTTTTTGGTCACAGCCGAGGCTTATCACATTCCAGCTGCCGTCATTTTCAATAAATGCGACCTCTATACCGACGAACAGATAGGGGAGATGTGCGTGCTGATGGAGTATTACCAAGGTTTGGGCTATACCTCGTTTGGCGTTTCGGCCAAGACAGGTTTCCAAATCGAAGAGCTTAAGACCTTGATGCAGGGGAAGATATGCCTGTTTTCGGGTCATTCCGGCGTGGGCAAGTCGGCCCTTGTGAAAGCCCTCGACCCTTCGCTGAACGTGCGCATCGGGGCCATCTCCAATGTTCATGAAAAAGGGATGCACACGACGACTTTTGCCGAGATGCACCACCTTGGCTTTGGCGCTTGGATTGTCGACACGCCTGGCATCAAGGAGTTTGTGTTGTACGACATGGAGAAGGAAACTTTGGCACAACGCTTCCCAGAGATGCGTAACTTGATGAGCGAATGCCGTTTTGCCAACTGCACCCATACCCACGAGCCCGGTTGTGCGGTGAAGGCCGCCGTCGAAAACGGCGACATCGCCGACTGGCGTTATGTGAATTATATACGGATGATGACTGGCGAGAGCCATGAATCTGTGAAAGAAGAAGGCCTATGAACATCGCTTTGTTTGGGAAAAATCTTGCCCCGGAAAACGGGGAATATATGCGACAATTGTTTGCGGAACTGTCTGACAAACAAGTCGGTGTCGTTGTTTACCAACCTTTTGCCGACATTGTCGCCGCCTTCGTCCCCGAAGGCGTGAAATATGAGCTGTTTCACTCCTACGACGACCTGCAAGGCCGTGCCGACCTGATGTTTTCCATCGGCGGCGACGGCACCATCCTCGACACGGTGCCTTTCGTCCGCGATTCGGGAATGCCCGTGGTGGGCATCAACATGGGGCGGCTCGGTTTCCTTTCCAGCATATCGAAAAACGACATTGAAGAGGCGGTGCAGAGCGTGCTTTCGGGCGACTATCAGGTGGAGCAGCGCACAATCCTTGAGTTGGTCGAGCCACACAATGTGTTCGGCGATGTGCGTTATGCGCTTAACGAGCTTAACGTTATCCGAAATCCAGAACACAGTCTGCTGGCTATCAAGGTCTTCGTTGACGATGTCTATCTCAACACCTACTGGGGCGATGGCATCCTTTTGGCCACGCCAACGGGCTCGACGGCCTATTCGTTGAGCGCGGGCGGACCCATCATTGCGCCCAACGCCAAGAACTTTGTCATCACACCCATCGCCACCCACAATCTTACGGTGCGCCCCGTCGTCATTCCCGACGACAGCACCATTCGCATACAGGTGGAGGGACGCGAGAAGAAATTTGTATTCAGTATGGACTCAAGAAGCTGTACCTTAGACACTTCCGTGCAGCTTGAGGTGCGCAAGGCGCATTTCTGCCTCAACTTGGTCAGAATGCGCGGCGAGGACTTTTTTGGTACCATTCGCAACAAATTGATGTGGGGCAAAGACAATAGAAATTGATTTCTGTCGTTTTCATTGGAAAAATTCATAAATTTGCAGCCTTGAATTATGTATAGAAAACTTCGTTATTTACTGATATTGAGTTGCTTGGCGATTTTTGCACAAGCCAATGCCCAATTCGACGACCCAAAGACCCTGGAGATTGGGCCTCATGCCGGCATGGGTTATTATATGGGCGACCTCAACCCGACCTTGCCGTTTGCGCAAGCCCAATTGCAATACGGAGGCCTTGTCCGCTTCAATTACGACAACCGTTGGACCTTCCGTTTCGACTATTCGCGGGTGACCGTGACAGCCGACGACACGAAGCTCAACTGGCGGCCTGAACGCGGCCTGAACTTCACCTCCAAAATCAACGACTTCAGCCTTGTGGCGGAGTTCAATTTCCTTGAATACTACACCGGCAACCCGAAAAAGAATGTGTCGCCTTACATCTTTGGCGGCATTTCGGTGTTCCAATACACTGTTTTTGCCAATGTGGGCGACCGACTTGTCGATTTGAGCGACTATGCCACCGAGGGCCCCGAACCAGCCGATGCCAAATGGTACGACAAGATGTTTGGCAAGACCAGCCCCGTCGGCATCAGCATTCCGTTCGGCATGGGCGTGAAGTTCTCGGTGTCGCGCCACATGGCCGCCACGGTGGAGTGGAGGATGCAAAAGACCTTCACCGACTATCTCGACGACGTGGCGACGGTGTATCCCGAACAACACGCGACCTACACCGACGAAAACGGTGAGGTTTACGACTTGACCGACCCGACGGGCAACTACCTCGCCGGCCAGCAGCGAGGCAACTCGGCCTTCAACGACTGGTTTGGCATGGCTCGTGTGTCGCTCACCTGGAAATTCAACCTGCCCGACGGCAGAGGCTGTAACCTTAGCAAATTCTGACCATGGAACTGAAAGACCAACTGATGCAACAAATCGACCGCGAACGCTTGCCGCAACACATCGCCATCATCATGGACGGCAACGGACGTTGGGCCAAGGAACGAGGCAAACCGCGCCTCTTCGGCCACCAAAGCGCCATACAGTCGGTGCGCGAGGTGTCGGAGGGATGTGCCGAGTTGGGGGTGGGCTATTTGACCCTCTATGCCTTCTCGACAGAGAACTGGAACCGTCCGTTGGCCGAAGTCACCGGGTTGATGTCGCTGTTGGCCACCACCATCACGAAAGAGGTCGTCACGATGAACAAGAACAGCATCAAGCTCAATGCCATCGGCGACCTGAAGAGCTTGCCTAAGGCCAATTACGAACAGCTGATGCAAGCCATCGCCGACACGAGTCACAACACCCGCATGACGCTTACTCTCGCGCTGAGCTATAGCGGTCGCTGGGACTTGACCCAAGCCTCGCGCCGCATGGCACAAGACGTGGCCCAAGGGAAACTGATGCCCGAAGCCATCGACGACGCTACGATTTCGTCGTACCTCTCGACGGCAGGCATCCCCGACCCCGAGCTGCTCATCCGCACCAGCGGCGAGGAACGCATCAGCAACTTCCTGCTGTGGCAGCTGGCTTATTCCGAGCTTTATTTCACCCCAAAATATTGGCCCGACTTCCGCAAGGCCGACCTCTACGAAGCGATACTGAACTACCAGCATCGCGAGCGGCGTTTCGGGAAGACGAGCGAACAAATAACTAACAAATGATTGATTGATAGACTTATGCGATTGAGATACTTACCCATAACACTGTTCCTGTTGGCTTTTTTGGGCTTCGGGAGCAGTGCTTTTGCCCAAATCCAAATCGGTGACGACCTCTCCGAGATCGACTATTCGCGCCCGCAGAAATACGAGATTGGAGGCATTGTCGTCGATGGCGCCAAATATGTCGATGCCACCATGCTGAGCCTGATCGCCAACCTGAAGGTGGGCGAGACCATCTCTATCCCGGGCGACGAAATCTCGACCGGCATCAAGAAGATCTGGGAACAGGGCTTGTTTGAGGACGTGGCCATCAACGCCACCGACTTCGTGGGCAACAAGGTGTTCCTCCAAATCGTCATCAAGGAGAAACCGCGTGTTTCAAGGTTCTCGTTCACAGGCATCAAGAAAAGCGAGGCCGACGACATCCGCAACAAAATCAACGTTTCGCGCGGAGACATCGCCACCGACCACCTCCTGACCAAGACCACACGCATCATCGAGGACTATTATTACGACAAAGGCTTCTATAACGTCGACATCGATATCGAGCAAAAGGCCGACACCGCCCGCGAGAACTATATCGACATGGTCATCAATGTCGACAAAGGCCCCAAGGTCAAGATTGCACAGATCAACTTCATCGGCAACGAGAACCTTTCGGAAGGGCAAATCCAGCTCGCCATGAAGGAAACGAAGGAACGCGGCCATTTTGACCCATTAGATCCCCTCGGCCCGATGATCGTGAACGCTGTCGCCGACTTGGTCACCCTGCATCCCATGAGAGCCATCAACACCGTGGAGGAATATTTCTACGACAACTACCGCCCGCGTATCTTCAAGGCTTCCAAATTCATGGAGAAAAACTACGAAGACGACAAGAAACACATCATCGAGAAGTACAACTCGAAGGGCTACCGCGATGCCCGCATCGTGCGCGACTCGGTGTATAGGATCGACGACCGCAATCTCGGCATCGACCTTGTCATCGACGAAGGCAACAAGTACCACTACCGCAGCATCAGCTGGACCGGCAACACCAAATACTCGGAGGAAACGCTCAACTCCATCCTCGGCATCAAGAAGGGCGACATATATAATAAGGAGTTGCTCAACAAGAACCTGACCTTAAGCGAAACCACCTTGGACGTCAGTTCGCTGTATATGGACGACGGATACCTCTTCTTCCGCGCCGACCCCGTGGAAGTGGCTGTCGACAACGACTCCATCGACCTCGAAATCCGCCTCACCGAAGGCAAGCAGGCCCGTATCAACAACGTCACGCTGAAGGGTAACACCAAAACCTATGACCATGTGGTGCTGCGCGAGCTTTACACCCGTCCCGGTCAGCTCTTCAGCCGCAGCGACGTAATGCGCTCGGTGCGCGAATTGGCCACGCTCGGATTCTTCAACCAGGAAAGCATCAATCCAGACGTGAAGCCCAACATGGAAGACAACACCGTCG